>JAJBVF010000278.1 GCA_020859965.1 Clostridiales bacterium | reverse complement strand
GATAAATGATGTCGCTGTAACCTCCGAATAACGCCATCGGAATAACTACAGCACATATGACGAGACCTATTCAGACGATCTCTCCCGAAATTTGATTCATGGATTTACGCGTGGCTTCGCGCGGGGAAAGCCCTTCCTCTTCCATGACTCGTTCCACGTTTTCTACAACGACAATGGCATCATCCACGAGAAGACCGATGGCCAGAACCATGCCGAACAGAGTCATCGTATTCAATGTGAAACCCGCCGCCGCCAAAACAGCGAACGTGCCGAGCAGAACAACGGGGATGGCCAAAGTCGGCACAAGAGTGGCCCGGATACTGCCCAAAAACAGGTACATGACGAAAAAGACAAGGATCATGGCTTCAAATAGAGTCTTGATCACTTCCTTGATGGAATGCTGTACGAATGGCGTCGAATCCATCGGGTAAGACACCTTGAGGCTCTTCGGGAAAAACTCGGACAGTTCCGCAACTTTCGCCTTGATGGCCGCGACGGTTTCCAGCGCATTCGCTCCTTCCGCCGGCATGATGGCTAGTCCGGAAGCTGGTTTGCCGTTGAAACGAGCTATCGTGGAATAGCTTTCACTACCCAGTTCAATCCGGGCCACATCGCCAAGCCTTACTTGGGATCCATCGGCATCGGCCCGTACGACGATATCTTTGAACTCGTCTGCTGTATGCAGACGTCCACGGGTAGCCAGTGTAATGTCAAGGGGCTGCCCTTCCATGGCAGGCCGGGCACCGAGCAAACCGACGGATATCTGGGCATTCTGTGATTTGATGGCGTCAATGATCTCTGAAGTAGTAAGATTGTATTGAACCAGTTTGTAGGGATCAAACCAGACGCGGATGGAATACTGGGCGCCGAATGTCGTGATGTTACCTACGCCTTGAATACGGCTAAGCGGATCTTTCAGATGACTCATGACGTAATCGTCAATCTCTTCTGCGGAAAGCGAAGCGTCATCGGAATAAAATCCAATAATGATCAGGAAGTTGCCGGAGGCCTTCTTGACGGTGAGTCCTTGATTTTGTACAGCTTGAGGCAACATGGAAGTAGCGCTCTGAACCTTGTTCTGCACTTGAACCTGGGCAATGTCGGGGTCAGCCTCCGAATTGAAGGTCAGGGTAATGCTCGCATTGCCGGTGGAATCGCTTTCCGATTCAATATAGCGCAGGTAATCGAGTCCGGTGAGCTGTTGTTCGATAACCTGAACAACGCTGTCTTCAACAGTTTGTGCGGAGGCGCCGGGATAGGTTACTTCAATGGTGACGCTGGGAGGAGCGACGCGAGGGTATTGTTCAATGGGCATTTGCAGCAGTGAGACAAGCCCTATTGTCATGACGGCAATGGCAAGCGCCCACGCAAAGACAGGACGGTCGATGAAAAAACGGGACATCATACAGTCAATGCATCAAGTTAACAGTCCGTGGCATTTGATGAATGTTCCCCGGAGCCTTTTTCCTGGCCGGAAACATCGACAACAACAATTGGCACGCCATCGGCAATTTTTTGCAGATGATCGACAATGATCCTGTCGCCTTTGTTGAGTCCGGAATTGACCAGCCACCGATTTCCCATGGAACGGGATATCTCGATGCTTTTTTGTTCAGCGGTTCCGTTTTTGCCTGCAATATAAACATATGGTTCTCCTTTGGTATCACGCATGACAACCGCCTGCGGAATGAGAATGGCGTTTTCCTTTCTGGCCTCTACAATGAAGGCCTTAACGAACATCCCAGGAAGCAGGTAGTTGTCCGGGTTGGGGAATACCGCCCTGATGGTGACGGAACTTGTATTGGCGTTGGTGACGGTGTCGGTAAATTTCCATATCCCTTCCTGATCGTAGTCGGCGCCGTTTTCCAGGGCCAGAGTGACTCTTGCCGTATCCGACGAATCGGCCCGGTGAAGTTCATTGCTGTGAAGAGCTTGTTTAAGCTGTACCAGATTAGCGCTGGACTGGGTCATGTCCACATAAACCGGATCATTTTGTCGCACAGTAGCCATGAGAGTGGCTTCGTCCTTGCGGACATAAGCTCCTTCCGTGATTTCCGATTTCCCTATTTGGCCACTTACAGGGGCTGTTACGCGGGTATAATTGAGATCGATCAATGCTGATTCCAAATCAGCCTCGGCCGACATGACATCGGCCTGGCAGGCAAGCAGGGAAGCCTTGGCATCTTCATACTCCTGTTGACTGGCGACACGGTTTCCGAGCAAGGCCTTGTAACGTTTTTCTTTCAGTTCGGCGGATTCCAGATTAGATCGGGCTTTGGCTAGCGCCGCTTTGGCCCTGTTGGCTGCCGCTCTATATGAAGCATCGTCGATTTGATACAAAAGTTCTCCTTCTTTTACGAAGGCGCCCTCTTCGAAGCAGCACTTCTGGACGATGCCGTCAACGCGGGAACGGACCTCGGCAACGCGGAGCGAAGAAATGCGGGCAGGAAGTTCTTGCGTGATGACGACTTCCTCTGTGTCCAACGTGAGTGTCCCGACTTCCAGAGGGCTATTCCGCATGGGGTCGCCAGCCCCATCCGCTTTTTCCTCGGATGGAGTACAGCCGGTCAGCAGCATCAAGGCCACGGCCAATACGGTTGCCGGTGCAGACGCGCATGCCTTGGCTTGCCGTTGGAACCGGGACAGAAGTGACGGCAGATTGGGTGGAGAATTTCTCATGGCTGTAAAGTATCGTTTTGTTCGAAAATCGGGAATGACTTTGATATTACCGTGTTGGTAACTGCAACTTACCAGAGAAACGACCATGGAAATCCGCCATTTAAAATACTTCATCACGGTGGCCGAAGAATTGAATTTCCGCAGGGCCGGAGATAAGCTGCATGTCAGCCATCCTGCATTAAGCAAGCAGATCAGGGATCTGGAAGATTCCATAGGAGTGATTCTGCTCAAGCGGAATACGGCGGGCGTTCGGCTGACTCCTGCGGGAGAGGCTTTTTTGGATGATGCAAGGAATCTTCTGCTGAAAGCAGAAGAGATGGTAGCCAGGGCCAGAACTATTTCGGATGAGACCAAGATAATTACTATTGGAACACCGGGACCATTTGGAATAGCTACCCTGATGGAAACAATATCCGCCTTTTGCAAAAAACATCCCGGACTCAAATTTGAGCTTGCTGATATACCGGATATTCAGCAACTGGACGCGCTTCTTCAGGGAAAAATCCAGATTGGTTTTGTCATAGCGCATAACGTTCCTTCCCATCCCAGGTTCAAGACCCGACGGATTTTTTCATCTCCCATGAAACTTTTTTTAGGAAAGGAGCTCCCCTTGGCTCGCAAGAGATCATTAACCAGCAAGGATATATCCGGGGAAACCTTCCTGTATATGGGG
>JAJBVF010000143.1 GCA_020859965.1 Clostridiales bacterium | reverse complement strand
AAATGGCCTTGCTGATCACGCCTGTTCCTCCGATCAATAATGCTTTCATAGGCTCCCCCTTTGCTTATTCCATTGTCGCAATGATACAGGTATGATGCTTTCGCTCTTCTCCTTTTGCATCTTTATCATAATTCACGCCGACGAGAAGTACTTTACCACCAAAGCCTGCCAGCTTTCCGGCATAGCGATTGTCATGAATTTGCCGGATCGCAGAATCTGCCGATTTATTATATTTTAATTCAATGATCATAGGCGGTTTGTCAACCCCTTTTCGTGGAATAAAAGCATAATCCGCAAAACCTTTTCCGGTCGGCAGTTCGCGAAAAATTTCATACTCATTCTTTGCAGTATAATAGGCCAATAATATTGCACAGCTCAATGAATTCTCATCATTGTATTCCAGACTTGATGTACAGGTCTCATGAGCCAATTCCAGAGCTTCAGCAACCATTTTTGAATCTCCTTCGATGGTTGCTCTCAAAAGCCTGTCCGAATGCGACAGCGCTTTATTCACCTCATCCCATCTGGTATTTTTTACAGCTATTTTAAACGCATCCGTAACTTCAAGGTTGGGGATATACACTTCCTGTTTTTTCGCATCATAAGCCAGATAACCAAGATGTACCAGCAGAGTCAGTATATCATCTCTGTTTTCAAATGACGTAATGTCATTCTGAAATGTACCAGTATCAATTTTTATATGCTGTCCGCCAAGCATGAAAACAATCGCATCTTTTAGTCCATCGAAACCGCTGGTGATATACTGCTTTAATGATTCAAAGCTTTCTGAAGTCTGCCAGTAATTACGAAATCGTCGTTTCCGGATTGCCTGCATCACAGAATTCGGATTATACACAGAACAACAGTCTTCAAATGAATACCCATCATACCACTGGCGCATCTCGTCAAAATCCACTTCCGCCCGGGTACACAGTTCCTGCACCTCCGCCTCAGAAAATCCTACATAAGGCAAGAGTTCATCCGGATTGGTCATTGTAAATTCCTGAAAATCCGTAAGCGCAGATTCTGTGCCATACTTTTTAATCGGTAAAATTCCGGTCATATAAGCGCCAGCAATGGTCTCATCTGTTGTTGTTCCGCCTTTAAACAGCCCCCTCAGCAATTGAACGTATTCTTTTTGCAGTTTTTCATCCTCTTTCGCTTCCAGAAATAACGCATCCCATTCATCAATAATTATGATAAACATCTTTTTTGTCGCATGACTGACACAAAAAAGCGCATCTGCCAGTATCTGTTCATTTTCTTTTATGCATTCCGGGTATGCACTTTTCAATTCCTCAATAACCTGAGACTGAATATTCTTTACTACATTTCTTACATCTCTGCCGGTAGAAATAAACCTGGTAATATCAAGATAAATCACATCATACTTATTCAGATGTCGTTCATAGGATTCCGCTCCTGAAATTGCCAATCCATCAAAAAGAGAATGGGAATCACAACTCCTGTCATAATATGCGCAAAGCATCTTGGCTGCAAAGGATTTCCCAAATCTTCTGGGGCGGCTGAAACTGGTTAATTTCAAAGGTGTATTCAGAGTGCTGTTCACATAATCGATCAACCCTGTTTTATCAACATATGCGCCGTTTCGTATCGTTGCAAATCCTTTATTTCCCGGATTTAAATACATTCCCATTCATCTCACCTTCTTTTCCGATGGGAAAGAAATACTTCTTCAACACTGTACTTATCAACCGTATACACTCTATTGATAAGAATGGCCTCATATCAATAAATTATAAAAGAAAACCGCCCGTATTGCAACCGATGTTTCCAAAAAGCCCAAAAAATCACCGCCGATTACCGGCGGTGATTTTCTGCTTCCATGCGATCGTGCGCATGCATATTTTATCATATTCTTTTGATATCCAGAGCGTTGCGTTTTACAGCTCTGACCCTATCCTGTCGCCTTTATTCCTGAATGAATTCCGCGATGCTCTGCGCCGCCAGCTGTCCGGAAGTCAGCGCCCATCCATTGTTTGCGCCGGAAGGTGAGTCATCGCCCATGACGCCGCCCACTACTTCGCCGGCTGCGTACAGTCCGCTGATCACTTCACCGGAAGTATTCTCTACCTGCAGGTCTGTATTAACTACAAGGCCGCCCATCGTTGTTGCGAAGCGAGGCTTCTGCTCGATCAGATAATACGGACCATCACCAATCTCCATGGTCATATAGTCTGCAGAACGTCCAAAATCTTCATCCACGCCGGATTCCACAAAGCTGTTGTAACGATCAACGGTCGCCTGGAGCGTATCCGGATCGATACCTGCCGTTTCAGCTACCTCTGCGATCGTATCACCGTGGATAAATACCGGTGTTGTCGAACCGTTTGCGCTCAGATAAGTCTCGATATCGCTTGCGCTGATGCCATTTGCTGCCACAGCCTCTTTCCATGCCTCAAAGGTTTCTTCATCCAGAAGCAGGTACAGAAGCTGACCTTCTTCCTCAAGCTGTGCTTCCAGGATCGTGCGATTAGATGCCTTTTCATTTACCACACGGTTTCCTTCCGCATTGACCAGGATCGCACTCATCGTCCATCCTACGATATTGCCGCTGATCGTCGATTTCGCGGTTCCCTCAGAAACCTCGATTCCGTTCGGATAACGCTTGCCATATTCCATCAGGATCGTATCCGCGTCAATGCCTTCTGCCGTCGCCATGATCAGACCATCGCCGGTAGCGGAAGCTGCACCATAATAAAGTGCCTGCTGCATCTCTTCCGAAAGCAGATCATCGTTGTTGCCATAGCCGCCGGTCGCCAGCAATACCGCCTGTGCATTGATCGTATATTCCGTATCGTCGCTGCTCGCAATGACGCCGACCACTGCACCTGTATCGTCCGTGATCAGCTCCGTTGCGCGTGTGCTAAGAAGAATCGTCGCATCCGTAGCTTCTACCAGATCTACCAGGGTCGAAGCCGCTCCGGAACCGCCGTCCGTGTAAGCAAGCTCACGGTCATACGTATACTCAGCCAGCTGATGCAGGCCGCCGTCCACATCATAGCTCAGGCCCAGCTCCGCCAGCCAGTCTGTCGTCTCGCCAACATTTTCCGCATAAAGAGTCACCAGCTCTTCCACATTCAGTCCGGCTCCATTTGCGAGGAAATCATCTACCATGCTTTCCACAGAATCCTCGGTAACACCAAGATCAATCTGCATCTGTGAACCCATAACCACCTGATTGCCGCCGCTCAGAGCGATCGTACCGCCCAGATAAGACTGCTTATCCAGAAGGATCACATCCACGACCAGAGATTCCGCTCTAAGGCACGCTGACATTACGGCTGCGCCGCCGCCGACGATCACAAGCTGGGTATCCAGCGTTTCTGCTGTCT
>JAJBVF010000377.1 GCA_020859965.1 Clostridiales bacterium | reverse complement strand
TTGTAACTATCAACCAGTAGTCCTTATCGACTACACCATTATTATACTAGGAGAACTTGTGCTGGGGCAACAAGAATGCTACCGATGACGAGCTTGTCACGGCGTGTATAGAAGCCCAGGCTGACGAGTTTATCCGGCAGCTCCCGGACGGATATGATACGTATATTGAACGGGGAGGCACAAATGTCTCCGGCGGACAGAAGCAGAGGCTGTGCATTGCCAGGGCGCTGCTGAAAAGGCCAAAGATCCTGATTCTGGATGATTCCACCTCGGCGGTAGATACGAGGACTGACGCACTTATCCGCAGGGCGTTCCGTTTTGCAATCCCCAATACGACAAAGATCATCATCGCACAGCGGGTATCTTCGGTTGAGGATGCGGACCTGATCCTGGTGCTGGATGACGGGAAGATCGTGGAACAGGGGACTCATAGTGAACTGCTGGAAAAGAAGGGTATTTACTGGGAAGCGTATGAGACGCAGACGAAGAGCCGGGAGTCGGCCTGACTGCCGGAAGGGAAGAGGTGACCATACATATGAGTAAAAATACAGAAAAAAAGCAGGGCAGTTTTCTGTGCCTGATCAAATATTTATTCAGGTATTATCCGGTACATCTGGGAATCGTCATGGTCTGTATCGTGATCAGCGCCTGCTCGTCGGTCGTCGCGACGGCGTTCCTGCAGCGGATGATCGATGAATGTATCACTCCGGGAATTACATCCGGGATGGCAGCGGTGTGGAACAAACTGCTTTCCATCCTTACGGCGATGGGCGTGATCTATGTGATGGGAGTTGTGGCTTCTTTTATTTATACGAGGATCATGGCGGTCGTCACGCAGGGAATGCTGAAGCATTTCCGGATCGATATGTTTGACCAGATGGAGTCGCTGCCGATCAAATATTTTGACACCCATGCGCATGGCGATATCATGAGTACCTATACGAATGATACCGATGCGCTCCGTCAGATGATCGGGCAGAGCCTACCGCAGCTGTTCCAGGCGGGGCTGACTATGCTGTCGATTATTTTCCTGATGCTGTATTACAGCCTGTGGCTTTCACTGGTGGTGTTTGTCTTTGCTGCCCTGATGCTGCTGGTTACAAAAAAATACGGCGGAGCAAGCTCCAAATATATGGTGAAGCAGCAGAAATCCCTGGCTGATGAGGAAGGCTTTATCGAGGAGATCATGGATGGGCAGAAGGTTGTGAAAGTGTTCTGTCATGAAGAAGAGAGCAAGGCGGATTTTATCAAGCTGAATGATCAGCTGTTCGAAGACGGGACAAAGGCGCATACCTATGGGAACATCTTAGGACCGATCCTCAATAATCTGGGGAACCTGCTCTATGTGATCCTGGCAGTCATCGGTGCGTTGCTGATTTATTTCGGAATGACAAACGTCAGCCTGATTGGAAGTGAGACAATTTCGGCCGGTATCATCATTTCATTCCTCAGCATGGCAAGGCAGTTTTCCCAGACCATCACGCAGATATCAAACCAGGTGGGCATGATCGCGATGGGAATTGCCGGCGCGGGGCGTGTCTTTGCCCTGATCGACGAAGAACCGGAAAAAGACGATGGGTATGTCACTCTGGTAAACGCAGAATGGGATGCTTCCGGTGAATTGCAGGAAACAGATCATGTAACCGGCCTGTGGGCATGGAAACACCCGCATCAGGCTGATGGAAGTGTGACATATACGGAATTGAAGGGCGATATTCAGCTGGAGCATGTGGATTTCGGATATGTGCCGGAAAAGATGGTGCTGCATGACATTTCCCTCTATGCGAAGCCGGGGCAGAAAATTGCCTTTGTGGGAGCCACGGGTGCCGGTAAAACGACGATCACGAACCTGATCAACCGTTTTTACGATATTGAAGACGGAAAAGTCCGCTATGACGGGATCAACATCAATAAGATCAAAAAGCCAGATCTGCGCCGCTCACTGGGAATTGTGCTGCAGGATGTGAATTTGTTTACCGGGACGGTGATGGAAAACATCCGTTACGGCAGGCTGGACGCCACAGATGAGGAATGCATTGCGGCAGCAAAGCTCACGAACGCAGACAGTTTCATTACACGTTTGCCGGATGGCTATCACACCATGCTCGCCGGAAACGGCGCGAACCTCTCGCAGGGTCAGCGGCAGCTTTTGTCGATCGCCCGCGCTGCGGTCGCTAACCCGCCCTGTATGATCCTCGATGAGGCAACTAGCTCGATTGATACTCGGACCGAGGCACTTGTTCAGGACGGGATGGATCATCTGATGGAGGGCAGGACCGTCTTTGTCATTGCGCACCGGCTTTCCACTGTCCGCAATAGCAAAGCGATCATGGTGCTAGACCACGGGCGTATCATTGAGCGCGGAGACCATGACGACCTCATCGCGCAGAAGGGAACCTATTACCAGCTGTATACGGGAGCGTTTGAGCTGGAGTAAATTTTAAAGGAGGAAGGATTATGTGTAACAGACTGGAAAATAAAATTGCGATTGTTACGGGGGCAACATCCGGTATTGGCGAGGCGATTGTCCGCCTGTTTGTAAAGGAAGGAGCTGCGGTTGTTTTCTGCGGAAGACGCAGGGACCTTGGCGAAAAAATTGAAATGGAAATAAAGAAGGACGGAGGTGAAGTGCGTTTTATCCAGGGCGATGTAACAAAAGAAGAAGACCAGAAAAATCTTGTTCAGAGCTGCATAGAACAGTATGGACGTATAGATATTCTTGTCCCAAATGCAGGAATATCAGGCGAGGCTGTTCCCTTTACTGAGATAAGCATGGAAAGCTTTGATAAAATAATCAACATCAATCTTCGCAGTTATTTTGCGCTGACCCAGCTGGTTGTTCCATATATGGCTTCACAGGGAAAAGGTTCAATCATTATGACATCCTCTGCTGCTGTCAATAAGGTTGCACCCTGCATTGAACCGTATGCGGCATCCAAAGCCGGTGTGGTCGCATTGGTAAAATGCCTTGCTCTGGAATATGCAAAGCAGGGGATTCGTGTAAATTCAGTTGCGCCAGGTACTGTCCGGTCGGGAATGGTTCCGGAAGGTTCAGCCAGAGAAGAACTTCTGGCAAGCCAAATGCCAATAGGGAGAGTAGGGTTACCTGAAGAAGTAGCATATGCCTATTTATTTTTCGCGGGCGATGAATCTTCCCTTTGCACAGGTGTGGTGATGCCTGTAGATGGAGGAATGTCTTTGTCGTAAATGAATGGCAAGAAGCATTATCTGTAGAGAGTCTTATTGCAGAGAATACTGGAAAATCGAATAAAAAGCGCAGTGAGTTGATTCAGCATGCCTGCACTTAAAAAACAGGGATTATTGTTCTATTTGTGAGCATTTTTAAAATGAAAAATACTTT
>JAJBVF010000356.1 GCA_020859965.1 Clostridiales bacterium | reverse complement strand
CCACCAATTTTGTCAAGCCCATGGAAGACCATCAGCACCGGAAGACTGCCTGCCTGGAAGAGCTCGCCTATCTCAAGGGCTGGATCAGCAGGGAAGAAGTACTCGAGATCTATGAAGAACTTAAGAAAAATCAGTATGGACAGTATCTGATGGATGTGCTGGACGGGAAATATCTGGATGCGCTGCATTGAAGAAAAAATATGACAAAAATGTGAAAAATATCAACAAATCCACAAAAACATTAAATAACCTTTACAAAATGATGAAAATCATGTATACTAAAGCAAGTAAATAATATATGTTTTTTATCAGGGACATGCCAGATAATGATAAGAACAAAACATGGCAGTGGGCGAAAGGCGCCTGCATTTGATGATAAAATACGGTTGGAGGAGACAAGATGAAGCTGATTATTCAGATCCCTTGTTATAACGAAGCTGAGACTTTGGAAATTGCACTGAATGATCTGCCAAGGCACATTGATGGAATTGATGAGATTGAATATCTGATTATCAATGATGGAAGCGCAGATAATACCGTTGAGGTGGCGCGGAACTGGGGCGTCAATTATATTGTTAATTTTAAACAAAATAAGGGACTTGCGAAGGGCTTTATGGCTGGTCTGGATGCCTGTCTCCGCAATGGAGCGGATATTATTGTGAATACGGATGCGGATGATCAGTATGTGGGCGAGGACATTGCCAAGCTGATCCAGCCGATTCTCGATGGTAAAGCGGATATGGTAGTCGGAGAGCGTCCGATTGACCAGACCGAACATTTTTCTCCGCTGAAGAAGAAACTGCAGCACTTTGGAAGCTGGGTAGTACGTAAAGCATCAAAGACAGACATCCCGGATGCGCCGAGCGGATTTCGCGCATACAGCAGAGAAGCCGCGATGCATATGAATGTGATTAACGAATATACATATACATTGGAAACGATCGTACAGGCGGGGCGAAATAAGATGGCAATCACTTCTGTTCCGATTCGCACGAACGGAGAACTGCGACCATCGCGCCTTTTCAGCAGCATGTTTGGCTATATAAAGAAGTCTGTGCTGACAATTTTCCGCGCGTTTCTGATGTATCGTCCGCTTTATACCTTCACGATACTGGGCGGCATTATGGGGCTTATAGGACTTGTTCTTGGAATTCGTTTTCTGACCTTCTTTTTTGCCGGGTCCGGCAGTGGGCATATCCAGTCACTGATCCTGGCGAGCATGATGATTATGCTTGGCGTGATGACGTTTATTGTAGGACTGCAGGGAGATATCATCGCTGCAAACCGGAAGCTGCTTGAGGATATCCAGTATCATGTCAGAAAGCTGGATTATGAGAATGACATGCTGAAAAAAGAGCAGAGTCAGGGGATGGAAGCGGCGAAATCTTCGGAAGAACCGGAGAAACCGGAAGATCCGGAAAAGACCGAACGGAAGAAATAAACCGGAAAACAGATTGGGTTCATTCATCGATCCGGCTATCCGTTCGAAGAGATTATGATGAAAGCAGGGGAGAAGAAACCGGATGAAGGAAAAAAAGGCGGGCGTCAGGCTGATACAGATTGTTTCACTGGCTATTCTTTTTGGGAGCGCACTCTGGACGATTCAAAGAGTTGCGATGGTTTCTCAGATCAACTCGGAAGCAGTGTACTGGGAGAGAGCCAGATTTTTTCTGGGACAGGGAGGAGCCAGCCTATATAGCGGAAGTTCCATCTGTTCGCTGGGATACAGTCTTATCCTGTTTCCCATATGCGCTCTGATAAAAAGCCCATATGCCGCTTACAAGGCTGCGATCCTGTTGAATGGGATTTTTCTGTGCGGCGCTTATCTGTGTGCTGTGGCAGCAGCAAATAAGCTCTTTTCGGAAGAACGAAAGAGCTTTCTTTCAGTTGCCTGCTTTTTTACAGTATTCTGCCCTGCCCTTGCTCTTTCCAGAACCTATACCGGACCGGAGATGGCGGTCCTTTTGCTTACATGGTTTTCTGTTTATCTGCTGACATTGCTCTGGGAGCGATACCGCAGATCTGCCCTGATCCTGCTCACAGTCAGTCTCTGCCTGATCGGATTCCTGCAGATTACTGCATTGGGCATGATCATTGCAATTGCAGTTATGCTTGGTTTTTTTGTAAAAAAAGGGAAAATGGAAGAAACTTCCTTTCTGTATTGCATTCTGGCACTGCTTCTCGGACTGGCTGCCGGGAACATAGCTGAACGTGTGGTGATCTCGATGTTTTCAAAAGAGATGGATATCACTACCGCCAGTTCATCGTTGGAGGTTTTTTTTGATGGGATCAGTACGGGATGGGAGAATGGATATCTGTACGGTTTGCTTTCCGCGATCACGGGAAAGCTTTACAGCGTACTGGCGGGTACGTTTCTGCTGGCATGTCCTGCACTCTGGAATCTTTGCAAATGCATTGGTAAGCAGAGAATGAAAAAAGGAGATACTGACGAATCGGATAAATCAGCTGAGCTGGATAAATCAGGATGTTTTCTGCCGGATGCTCTGACCGGGATTTTTCTTATCCAGCTTCTTTTCATATCTATCTACGATCATTCAAAAGGTCTGGACAGTGGATTTCTATCTTTGTCGGGGCTTGAGATGGTACTTTCTATTCTGGTTTTAATCGGACTTGTGCAGCTAAAGAATGAAAAAGACTGGGAGAAAACGCTTTGCGGTTATCTTCTCTTATTCTGCGTCTGCACCTTTGCAACGGCGCAGACACTGCAGGATGCAGGAACAGGCAGTATCTCAAGCGAAAATGCCGGAGTTCTCATGCTCTTTCAGAATGCGGACATGACACCGGTCTCAATCGTTTATATGGCTGCGTGTGTGGTGTTGCTGATTTCGCTCCTGTTTACAGCTTTTTTGCGCGGAGCCACGGGAAAAAGGCGACTGGATTGTTTCTTCAGAATTTTTGGGTGTTCTGCCTTTACTGTCTTGTTTGCTGTCGCAAATGTGTTTATTGTCGATAACAATGTCGGGACAGCGAATGAAACCTATCTGGAATCCGTCGCGCCGATTGCGTCTCTGCTGTCGGAGACGTCTGCGGACAGTGCATGTGTATACCTCAGGGATGGAAGCACTGACAGGGAAATCATTTTGCTGCAGTCACTGCTGCCGGATCAGAGTATTCGGCTGATCGCAAATAACACAGAGGCGAGGACTGCGTTCTTTGAAGAACTGGAACAGGATACAGAGGATGTGCTTGTGCTTACCGGTACCAGTGAGTCAAACATCAGGGATATTTATTCAGAAGCTCTTACCGGATACGAGATTGTCTATCTGACAAAAAGCTATGCACTCTGGGCGCGTAACGACAGTGTGATTTGCGGGGGACTCGAAAATGCGGTGCTGGCGAGGGTAGA
>JAJBVF010000174.1 GCA_020859965.1 Clostridiales bacterium | reverse complement strand
AGCTTTCTCCTGAATTGCACCGTGAATTCGCCGAATGGTGTATCGCTCACGATAAGAAATTTATTGTCATGTATGGGCAGACCGAGGCGACCGCGCGGATGGGATATCTTCCGGCTGAGCACAGCCTCGAAAAATATGGAAGCATGGGCAAAGAGATTCCGGGCGGGTCTTTTGTACTGATCGATGTGGACGGCAGTGAGATCCAGGAAGCGGATAAGGTCGGCGAACTGGTATATCGGGGAGACAATGTGACTCTGGGATATGCGCAGTGTCGGGAGGATCTCGCGAAGGGCGACGAGCGAGGCGGTGTTTTGGTCACAGGCGATATGGCCAAACGTGATGCGGACGGGTATTATTATATTGTCGGCAGAAAAAAACGCTTTCTCAAAATTTTTGGCAATCGGGTGAATCTGGATGAGATCGACCGCCTGGTCAAGACGGCATTTGATGGAATTGATTGCGCTTCGACCGGTGTGGATGACCGCATGAAGACATTCATTACAGATGAGACGCAGATCGACAGGGTGAGACAGTATCTCTCAGCGACGACGCATCTGAGCGAGTCTGCGTTTGATGTACGTTATTTGGCTGAAATTCCAAAAAATGAAGCCGGAAAGACCCTGTATAAGATGCTTCCGGAATAAAGCCTGCAAAACAGCTTGCATCAGATTGGGACGAAAATTAAGTTCAGGAACCCGAGTACAGGAAATTAATTGTCAGGAATTTAAATGACAGGAACTTAAATACAGAAATATAAACATTGGAATTTAAATACACAGGAAAGGATTTTATTATGGAAAAAGTTATTGCGATATTGAATAGCCTGAAATCCGGAGTTGATTTTACCACAGCAGAAGGAATCGTTACCAATAAGATCATTGATTCAATTGATATTGCTTCCATGATCTCTATGATTGAAGATGAGTTTAATGTAGAGATCACTATGGAATACATGGAGAATAAGAATTTTGATTCCGCGCAGGCAATCTGGGAGATGGTACAGGATCTCCAGGACGCATAAGCCGGAGGCACTACAGTCATGTCAATTACATCGGTAAGCTTCCTGGTATTTTTACTTGTAGTGTTTGCAGTATTTTATATCTGTCCGGTGCGATGGCGCTGGATTGTTCTGCTCGCCGCAAGTATCTGCTTTTATGTGCTTGCTGGGGCAGCAGTGTTTCTGCCTTTTATCCTTCTTACATCGGCGGTTGTCTGGTTGTGCTCTGTCAGGATTGGAAAACTGTATGCCGGGCAGGAGCAGAAACTGGCTGTGGAAGGGCTGGATCGAGCTTCCAAAAAGGCAATTCGGGAAGAATATAAAAAGAAAGCGAAAAGAATGCTTCTGCTGGCATTAGTTGTCTGTGTCGGTATTCTTTGTGTTACAAAATTTACGAAATACGCGGTTCGCTATCTTAATATGCTGACACAGGTATTAAATGGCAGCGAGCCATTTAGTGCCGAGTGGGTGATCGTACCGCTTGGGATTTCTTACTATACCTTCTCTACTGTGGGTTATCTGCTTGATGTATATTGGAAAAGATATACGTACGAAACGAACTTTGCGCGTTTCTTTTTGTATGCGATCTATTTTCCGCATATCATCCAGGGACCGATCTCACGTTACAATCTTCTTGGTCAGGAACTGAAAAAAGAGCTTCGTTTTGATTCCAAAAGGGTCGTGTATGGAATGGAGCTGATGCTGTGGGGCTTTTTTAAAAAACTGGTGATTGCCGACCGGCTCAGTATTTTTGTATCCGCTGTGTATGATGGCGGAGACCACACAGGCAGCATTTTTCTGATCGCTGCGTTGTTTGATGCTTTCCAGATTTATACTGACTTTTCCGGCTATATGGATATCGTGAGCGGAGCTTCCCAGATTTTTGGCGTTACTTTGGAAAAGAACTTTAATCACCCGTTTTTCTCTGAAACGGTTCCGGAATTCTGGCGCAGATGGCATATGACACTTGGGGGATGGTTTAAAGATTATGTATATTATCCGATAACGATCTCCGGGTTTATGAAATCGCTGACAAAGAAGGCGAAGAAAAATTGTCCGGACCGGTTTGTTCGTTTTCTGGCTATCGTGATACCGGTATTTATCACCTGGGTACTCACTGGCCTTTGGCATGGCACCGGAAAGACTTACCTGTGCTGGGGGCTTTATTATGGAACTCTGATCACTATATCCACGGCATTTGCTCCTGAATTCCAGATGGTAAATGAAAAACTGAAGATCAATACGGATTGTTTTTCCTGGCATCTGTTTCGAAAGGTGCGTACCTTCGGCTGTTTTGTAGGAGGTCGTCTGCTCACCAGTCCCGGGAGTGTGCACTATGGCCTTCTGATCGTAAAGACCATTCTGTGCGGATTTGCGCCATGGTGCCTGGTCGATGGCACGGTCTATAATTATGGACTGAATGCCCGCAATTTCTGGCTGGCCGTTTATAGTATTGGTGTGCTGTGGGCAGTAAGTATGCTGCAGGAACGTTTTTCCATTCGGGAAAAGCTTTCAGAACAGAATATCGTATTCCGTTGGGGAATCATATATCTGGCGATTTTTGCGATCCTGATTTTTGGAATTTATGGGATTGGATTTGATGCGTCTACGTTTTTGTATGAGCAGTATTAAACAGTCATCTGCTTTTGCAGTATCGTAGAAATATGACGGTGGTAATCGAAAGGAATTCTAAACAAACACTATGCAAAATACTATGCAGAATCATATGCAGAAAACTGAAGCAGATGGAATACCGGGAAAGAAAGTCCTTTCCGGTAAAAAAAATGGTCTGAATCGAAAAAAGCTGATAAAAGGTGTTGTTTTTGCTGCTCTGTTTTTGCTGCTCTTCGTACTTTCGCAGCGGTTGCTGCGTGGAAAGTGGACAAATGGCGATGCTACTACAACGATGTGGGCAGAATACGAGAGTCTGGAAAAAGATACGGTAGATGTGCTTTTTATGGGTACCAGCCATGTATACTCAGCAATTGACCCGATGTATATTTATGAGAACAGCGGGATTACGAGTTATGCGATCAGTGCAGGTGCCATGCGCTTTGATCTGACTTATACTGTATTGCAGGAGGCATTAAAGACGCAAAGCCCATCTGTACTGTTTCTGGATATGTCAGCGGTACATTATAAAGAGCAGGTCGAAGAAGAACGGATCCATCCGATTCTCGATCAGCTGCCCTGGTCTTTGGATAAACTGGATTTTATTTTGAACAGCGGCAATGAAGATCTGACGGTTCTGGATGCGCTGTTTCCTCTGTTTCGGTATCATTCCAGATGGGATGAGCTTGAGGAACAGGATTTCCGGTATATGACAGGAGATGTGGAACTGACTTATACACGAGGACATTTTATAAAGTATAAGAC
>JAJBVF010000283.1 GCA_020859965.1 Clostridiales bacterium | reverse complement strand
CCCATACGCTCATCGTTGTCTTTTGCGATACCTTCGCCGTTGCAAAGCGCGATAACGATCGCATCATTCGCTGCAGCGAGATCAATGTTCTCAATTCTTCCGGAAGCATCCGCAGAGTTTACGATCGGCTTTCCTTTGGAGCGGTTGTAAACAGAGATACCAGCCTCGATTGCTTTCTTGTTGGAAGTATCCAGTGCAAGCGGAACATTATCAAAATTGCTCTGAAGGAGCTGTACCGCCCACTTCATCAGATCCTCACCATCTGCCTCAGCAGGTCCGATGTTTACATCAAGGTAAACTGCACCAGCGTCAAGCTGCTGCTTTGCTCTTTTGAGAATCGGCTCCGGATCTCTCTCAGTAAACGCTTTGTTAACTGCAGGAGCTGTGGTGGAAAGTCTCTCACCAATCGTTACAAATTTTGCAATGATGGTTCTCCTTTATGTTTTTATTTGTGCCAGAGGACCGCGCAGCAGGCTGATTATGATACAGATGCATCAGCGATCCGCATGGCAGAATGAACAGTTTCTATAGTTTTTACAGCTCTTTCATGAATTTCACTAGCTGTACAGCCTCTCTCGGAGCAATGATAATCTCCCAGCCCGGAAGCTTGGACTCCAGCTCGCCCTTCAATACAGCTACTTTTCCAGGAATGATCAGCTTTCTGGATTTTACTTTGCCTTCGATATTCTGCTCTTCAAAGAATTTCGCAATTGTTCCAGCAGAGAACTTGCCGGCAGCCCAGGAGGTCAGTACGGAAAGTCCGCCTGCATCGTTGATGATGAGGTTGCAAGGTACACCGGAACGCTCCAACTCACCGGATACAAGGAAATAGGTAAGAGCAAAGTCTACGGTCGTCAGGCAGACAGAATTCTCATCCGCACCATTCAGCGGATAGATGCCCGGCTCTACCTTCATTGGCTTCTGCGGGTCGGTAAAGAGGTTCTGTCTCAGACCGTATACCGGATTTGCTTCCGCATAGGTCATCTGATCCAGTACAACGATCGAACCATATTTCATGGTGAACAGAGAAAGCAGTGCAGCCTGCAGGTGCTTGTCTCCGCCGCTCAGACGGTCCAGACGAACGATGGACGGATAACCACAAGTGCGGTTGCTGTCCTTGATTGCAGCCTTACGGAACTGAACAGCGATCTTGTATGCTTCCTTAACAGAGCTTACGCCGCAGTCAAAGACAAGGTTCTTATTGCCAAGCTTCTCAAGAGCTGCGAGCGTATCATAGAGCTCATTTGCGTCAGCGCCCTGCACGCCAAGTACGACGCCAGCTTCTGTAGCAACCTTGTTCATCGCCTCATAATTGGAAGCATTCGCTCCGTTCAGGATCGGCTTCGAATCTTTTACAAGCGCAACTGCCTCTGCTGCTACTTCCGGATCTTCACATCCGAGAATCAGCACACGACCGAGACCGGCAGCTTTCTTTACCACATCCAGATATTTTTCTTTACCTGCTGCGGGAGCATAGTTCACATATACCATCTCAACGAACATCCGCTCACCGATACGCTCATAGTCAACCTTCGGAATCTCTGCAAGCTTCGCATCGATCTCAGCGTCATCCATGCAGCTGCAGATAGTAACCGCATATCTGGTTCTGCTGACGAAGGTCTTCTCATGACGGAACAGTACCGTCTCGCCGCCAAGGGAATACTCGCTGTCGCCGGTGCCAACCTTGATGGTCTTCATTGGCGGAGCGGTTGCTTCATTCAGAGACGCCTTCGCGTCCTCTGAGAAATAAGGACATTTGTCAATGGAAACCGCGCCCTGCGCTACTTTCATGGAAAAAGCCATACAGGTCGGGCTGCCGCACTCCTTGCAGTTTTTCTTCGGTGATAATTTAAAAATATCCAAGCCTTTTAATGCCATTTTATTCTTCCTCCTTCGCTTTCTGGCTTATTACATCAGCTCGTTGATCATAGTTTTGATCGTTCTGACAGACTCCGGATGTTTCAGGATAACCGCATCTGATCCGGCAGCAAGAACTGCAGCAGCAGTTTCCACTTCCATATCGATTCCGCGTTCTTCCACATCGCCCCATTCCGGCATATCAGCCTCAGAAGCGGTAGATTCCTTGACAACCCATGTCTCAGAAGCAACAGGAGTAATAATCGGCATCTGCAGTGTCGCATCACCCTGCGACAGCGCAGCCGCTTTCACACGGTCAAGAGTAGATACCACATAGTCAAAACCATATCCAACTGCAGCGGTACCTGCGTTCATAACGATCGTCTTGCTGTCAACGCCAAGCTGTGTCAGCAGTACGTTCAGCTGCTTCGCAAGGTTGATATCTACAGCAGACTCCGCGCCTACTACCTGCTTGTAAGCAAGACCAGCGGAAGCACCGATCGTTTTGTAATTTTCTTCCTTTGCAGCAAGGATCATGGCATTTCTGCCGTCAAGAGCAGCAGCAGCCTTGTCAAGCAGCTCAGAATCCTTTTCTACGTTCTTGCAGCCGCAAACAACAAGCGGAACGTCAACAGCATCAGCTACATCCTTGACGATCTGGATCAGTTCCTCCGTAGATTTGTTCTTACCGTTTGGATCTCCGCCATCCAAACGGAGGCTCAAGAAATCAACACCCTCAAAAGTAACGGCCTTTTTCGCCATATCGACTACTGTAGTGCAACCTTCATAGAGCTTCTGGACACACTCCGGCTCACTCTCCATACCGCCGTCCGTGATCTCAATACCTACCTTCGGCGCATTCTCTACAACGTCGTCAAATGTATAAAACGGGAAAACGTTTTCGCCGCCAAGCTTGATTGCCTTATCGCCGGTACCGATCTCAACGGTGTTGATCTTCGCATTGAATTTTCCTGATTTTGCAGTAAACGGCATTTCTTTTCTACCTCCTTGTGGTACGATTGTAAATTAAAATGAACAGACTCAGAAAAATGCAAGTATTTTTTTCTCGTTAAAGAATCATGCTCCTATATTTTGCCTACATCATAGACTCAGAAAAATGCAAGCATTTTTCTTCGTTAAAAAAGCCATGCTCTTCTATTTGGCCTACATCGTAGACTCAGAAAAATGCAAGCATTTTTCTTCGTTAAAAAAGCCATGCTGCCCTTGTGCCCAACAGCATAAATGCTCTTGGGCACTGCGGACATCATACGGAGATTTGTCAATACAAATCTCCTAAAACGTCGACGTTGTCGACGTTTTGGCTTTTTTACATCATTGGCTCCATCTCAAGTGCCGGATGGCCTTTTTCGGTGAGGAACTCAAGCAATGCTTCCGGATCTTCGGTAACTACTGTTTCGTCCGCAATCATGTCAGTAAAGTTCTCGATTCCGTAAAGCTCTTTTGCTGTCGCGTTCAGGCGCTCTGCTACCTGATCTTTCAGCTCCTTCGGCATCCATACGATACGCGCAAT
>JAJBVF010000336.1 GCA_020859965.1 Clostridiales bacterium | reverse complement strand
ATCGAGCAGGAACAGGCCGAGATTTCCCGCTACAAGCAGGAGATTGAAGAGCTGCAACACAGCCTGTCGCGCAAAGAAGCCCGGCTCGATGAGAACCGGGACGCAATTCTCCGGAAAGCGCATGAAGAAGCCCGCGATATCCTGCGTGACGCCAAAGAATATGCAGATGAAACGATCCGCAAATTTAACAAACTCGGAAAAGAATCCGATTCCTCCCGCAAGCTTGAACAGGAGCGCACAAAGCTGCGTGAGAAAATGACGGAGAATGACAAAAAACTCGGTATAAAAGCCGGTAAAAAGCCGTCAAAAGAGCTGACCCGAAAGGATCTGCGCCCGGGCGACAGCGTGAGGGTGCTGAGTCTGAATCTGAACGGCACGGTCAGCACGCTTCCTGATTCGAGGGGCAATCTTTTTGTACAGATGGGCATCCTCCGTTCTCAGGTAAACATAAAGGATCTGGAAAAACTTGATGACGGATCCGGCCTGGGCGCCTCCGCGATGGCTTACGCCGGAGGAAACAGTTCATCTGGTAAAGGAAGCAAACGCTCCGGCGCTTCCGGCAAAAACGGAAGCCGTTCCGGCGGTTCCGGTGTGGCAAGTGCGAAAAGCTACAGCATCAGCGCTGAGATCAACCTGATCGGCAAAACAACGGATGAAGCAATCTCTGAACTCGATAAATACCTCGACGACGCCTGTCTCGCCCACCTTTCTCCGGTCAGGGTCGTTCACGGCAAAGGCAGCGGCACACTGCGCAAGGCGGTGCACCAGTATCTGCGCAAACAAAGCTATGTAGCCTCCTACCGGCTCGGCGAATATGGCGAGGGCGACGCGGGAGTTACTATAGTAGAATTAAAGTGATGATGGCAGACGTGTGAGACGAAAGAACAGAGCCATACACAGCAGCAGACATCATAATGTAACTTATCGGAAGGAAAGGACGCTTGCGTACTCTCACCCGATAAGTTAACGACAGAATCTTTAGATTCTGGAGCATTATGAGAAGCGGTTTTCTTCTCATAATGTAATGATACCAGGTTAGGAAGTAAAACGGCCAAAGTCGTTTACTATATATAAAGAAGGTGATTTTATTGACAGATGTTCAGCATAAGATTCTGATCGCGGACAGTGATGAGGCAGCCGCCGAGCTTACTGCGTTTTACCTGACACAGGCAATGTATGAGACAAAAATCACAAACCGCGCCAGCCAGGTCACTGCAGAGTCCTGTACCTTCCGACCGGATCTGATCCTTATGGAATCTGTTTTTCCGGATACCGAAAAATTCCAGGTCCTGCTGGATCTGCGCCGCCAGTCCGATGTTCCCGTCATTCTGCTGTCCAATAATTTTGAAGTGGCAGACCGGATTCACGGGCTTGATCTCGGCGCAGATGATTACCTGGCCAAGCCATATGATGCCCGGGAGCTTCTCGCCCGGATCCGTGCTGTTCTTCGCCGCTGCCAGCCCAGTGAACCCGTACAGACGCAGCCCCTTCAAAGCGGAGACTATGTCGAATATCCGGATCTCGTAGTAAACCTGACCAATTATTCTGTTCTCTACCAGGGGCAAAACGTTGATATGCCGCCAAAAGAACTGGAGCTTCTCTACTTCCTGGCTTCTTCTCCAAACCGGGTGTTTTCAAGAGAACAGCTTCTGGACCGCCTCTGGGGCTTTGATTATATGGGAGATACCCGCACAGTAGACGTCCATATCAAACGTCTCCGCGAAAAATTCCCTCCCAGTAAATACTGGGAAATCAAGACCGTGTGGGGCATTGGTTACAAATTTGAAGAAAAGAAATAAGAATACCTTCATTTTTTCAGTTAAAGATTGTGTTAGAATATGGAAAACAGCAGTCTTTCGAAACAAAACAGAAAGGAAAGGGCTTATGAAAAAGAATCATTTTTTACACACGATACTGATAATCCTCTGTCTTTGCCTGACAGCGACATTTTCCCTGACAGCTATGGCAGTAAACGCCCGTTGGGAAAATACCACTTCCCGGGATGAGAACAACAATATCTGCATTGATTTCGAAGAAATAGAAGTACTGCTCCCCTCCAGCTGGAGCGGCAAGGTGCAGATGAATATTTCCGATGACAGTGTCAGCTTCTATCACATCGATTCACGCGACAAGCTCACGGAGCAGTATGGCTATGATACCGGAGGGCACCTGTTCACCATCTGCTTTACACAGGACGCCAGCGATTATCTCGATCTTCCGGATTATATGATTATTGGTTCCGTATCTGACGGCACTTATTACGCATGGTTCCCGACCGACGTACAGGCCTACACGGAAGACGCTACGATCTGCAGTGAATATTATTCGCTCTACAATGATATGGATTGGGTCAAGGCAAATATGACGCTTCAGGTCGACACGATCATTTCTATCGATTCAGAATACATCTTTCCGAACAGCGCTACCAGCTATCTCAGTGAGAGCGACCTTGCGGGGATGACTGCGGACGAAGTTCAGATGGCGATCAATGAAATCTACGCAAGACACCATCGCAAGTTCGTCCTGGAGGATGTGCAGGCCTATTTCAATTCGAAATCCTGGTACAGCGGTCTGATTGAGGCAGATGATTTTGATGTCAGCGTGATGAATGTATATGAATCTGCAAATATCAATCTCATGGTAAATTATCTGGATACACATGATTTCAGCAGCTCGTCCAGCAGCGAATATATTCTTCCACAGAGTTCGTCCAGCTATCTCACCTGGAGTGATATCAGCGGCATGGATGCGGATACGCTTCAGATGGCGATCAATGAGATTTACGCAAGACACGGCCGCAGATTCAATACCGCAAGTATTCAGGCTTATTTCGATTCCAAGTCCTGGTACAGCGGTACAGTTGCGCCGGAAGCGTTCAACACCAGTGTACTGAACACTTATGAATCAGCAAACATCAATTTCCTTGTGGAGGCGATCGGATAAAACAAACTGGATTAAACGAACCGAATAATATGAATCGGGCAGGAAGCTTGACTGACTTCCTGCCCTGATATTCTTCTTCGTTTGCCTGCTTTATTTTCCGCTTCTATCTTTCAGCCAGATCCAGATCCAACACATCCCGGGCGGCCATAAGGCGCGCCTCAAACTGCGCATAAAAATCGTCCTGCGGATCATATGGCTTCATATAAAATAATTTCAGAATATAGAGCTCAATATTTTTGATCGTATCCTCATCCGTTTCTGCTGCCACCCGTGCCTCTGCCTTTTCCAGAAAGCAATGCCAGTCCAGAACGTAGACCTCATATTGCGCGATATCCGGCTGCTCCAGCCATTTTTCCACCCGCACTTTCGTCTTATTCGGCGCAGGGCACTCTCCTGCCTGCACAAAGTAGCAAAAAGAAGTCTGGACAGCAGTCTTTTGTTATGGGAATCCTGGCCCGG
>JAJBVF010000076.1 GCA_020859965.1 Clostridiales bacterium | reverse complement strand
GACAGCTAAAAAACAGCTCTCCTTCATGATGAAGAAGAGCTGCTGAATGGAGGCCTTATCCGTCCTTGGCTTCCAGCGTCCTGACAATGGCCTGAGCCCCTCGTTTGTACACGGTCACGGCCAACAGCTCTCCGTCTTGAAAGACGGCCCAGAAGCGGGTGCCCTTGTACTTTTCAATCGTCAGCATCAGGCAACACCTCCTTTCCGGGATGATGGCGGGACTTGAGCAGATGTCTCAGTACGGCCCCGATATTGGCCTCATACATGTCCCGTGTGTGCTTGTTGCAGGCGACGGCATACAGATACCGGACATCAAGAATGTCGATGGCTTCACCGCAGAGCCGGATGCAGCTTTCAAGGGTAGCCAGCTCCGCCTCCGGAATCGGCGAATCCAGCAGGATGCTTTCGTCGTCGTCCAGAGACTTCTGCTGTTCTTCCGTCAGTTCCGGGAGATTCACCAGAGCCGTCATGGACGGCCCGTGAATCGTCAGCGTGCTCAGCCCCAGCGATGGATCGTTCTGATGACTGCTGCAAAGCGACACTGCCTTCCCGATCCGGGCCAATAGCTCCGTATCCACTTCCAGATACGTCCGTATCGGATCCGCTCGTGGAACGCAGTTGCGCGATGATGGGCATCGTCTTCATGTCTCGTTCTCTTCCTTTCCTGTCGGAGTTACTTGCAGAAGAAGGCGATGACGCCCATGAGCAACAGCACGGCTAGCAGGTACGGTGCTACGGCCACCAGAGCCGACAGGACGCCGACGACAATCGGTCCCAGCAGACACAGCAGTACGAGCGCCACCAGGGCGATCATGATGCCTTTCATGTTCATGACGTGCCTCATGCGGGAATTCTTGTCCGGGATGATCGACGAACCGGAGCGGCAGCGGACACCCATTGCCTGAGCGCCTGCCGTCCGGCATAGGTAATCAGCCAGCAATCGGACCGAAGCAGAAATTCCTCTTCCTTTGTGCGGATGATGAACTCCCGCCCGGCCAGACCTCGGACGGAATGCCTGACGCTTTCCTGCTTGATGCCATGGCATTCCGCCATGATCTCCTTGTCACTGCGTTCAAAGTCGCCGTGAAGGTACAGGAGAATGGACAGCTCCAGTCCGGTCAGGGACGGAGCCCGCCCCAGACGTTTCAACCGTAGATGTTGTTTTCTTCTCATGGTCGTTTCAGATCAGTTGTTCAGGGTATAGCTGTCGGCCAGATCCCAGAGCTCCCGGTTCAGGCGTGTGTTTCCGTCAATGCCATTGAGCGCACGCAGGGAGCGGCGACGATATACGCCGTCCGTCTGCGGTTTTAAAGGAACGCCTCCCCGGATCAGGTTTTCCTGAACCCGGTTGAAGCACTGCCAGACGGTAGCTGGTCCTCCCGCCGTAAAGCCGATGTCGTTCCAGCGCCGGGGCGACAGAAGGGCTTCGGGACGTATTTTGTCTTCGTAGTCGTCTCCCATTCGCAGCTGTGCCGCTTCATGAACGAAGTCCACCTGACGCTTGTAGGGTAGTTCGACTCCCTGCATGCGGTGAATGTCGTCCATGATCCGGGGCGTTTCAGAGGCCAGCCGGAGACTGGCGGCGATCACCTCTTCTCCGGTATGACCCATGTGACGAATGTTGATCGCGGCAATACGCGCCCCGACAATCAGACCGTTGGTACACACCAGCCGGAAGATACCGGCCATGAGCTGGTAGGAGCAGCTGCCGTTGTGACTGTTGATCATGACCACTTCGATGCGCTGCTCACGGTTGCGTTCCAGCACGTCCCGGTGGGCGAAGCGAATCAGGTGCTTGCGGGTGGGCGTGCCGTCCGATTTCCTGGGACGTTGTTCCTGAGCTCCGACGACGAGGAATCCAGCCTCTTCCATCTGGTCGAGCAGGGAGTCGGACGAGACGAAACGGTACTTCTCCGAACGGCTGTCGTCCTCACGGTCGGCAAAGACGGAGGGAGCGACACGCCGGATCTGGAATCTGTCCAGAGGGCTGTTATCTCGGTTACGATAGAGTTCACGTGTGGATGTACGAGTATTCATGTTCATTGATGATTGGTTTGTTGCAACAAAAAGCCCGCCTCCCGGAACAAAGCCGGGAGGCGGGCACAGGCAGGAAGCAGAGCATCTACTTCCTCAATGATATATGACGTGAAGAGAGGGGGATTTTCAGATGGATGTCTCCATCCGAAAGACAGGCTTATTCAATCGTATAGCCCCTTTTGCGATAGGCGTAGACAATGCTGCTGGTGTCATTGCCTCCTCCATTGAAGCCGGAGGCCCCAAGCTCCTGGAAATATCCTTCGATACTGCGTGCTTCATCAGCAGACCGGGATTGGCAGACGATGTAGTCGTCCTCCCTCCTGTCCACATTATGGTCCTGAAACAGGCGTTTTTCTGCATTGTTAGTTACTCCGATATAAACCTTGTTCCAGGTAATACCTCTATCTTCGAAGAAGGCGGTAATACTTCGAATGATCTGCTGTCTTTCCATGATGCTCTTCATGGTCTTTCTGATCAACCAACGAGTCATCACGCCTGAATCGTATGATGGATTGCCCGAAATACATGATGTCAGAAATCGTGCAAGTATATATCTTGACCTTATGTCAGAGATCGTGCAAATTATTTACAGCTCCTCAGAAAGATATGAACTTGTCCGCAACCAGAATCGACATGCTGAAGCAAATCAAAAAGCGATTTGCCTTGGGAGATGTGTTCTCAGCTGTAGACTTGAAGGAACTTGGTACCAGGGCTGCTTTGGATCAGTCTCTTTCCCGGCTGGCAGAGAGAGGATGTATTGTCAGGATTGCAACCGGGTTGTATTACATGCCCCGAATCAGCAGTTATTCTCAACGGCCATTGCCTCCGTCTCCGGATCAGATCATTCAGGCTCTGGCTCGTAAAACAGGTTCCCGCATCATGCCGACAGGGGCAAGCCTTGCCAACAAACTCGGGTTGAGCGATCAGGTTCCCGCCTCTTATGAGTATTTGACAGATGGACGGTCAAAAGAGTTCCGTATCGGGGCTTTGCAAATCAGGTTACGCCGCACGGCCAAAAACCTGATGGATTTGTCAGGCACCATCATGGGAGAAGTATATATGGCATTGCGTTTCCTCGGTAAGAATCAGACTAGTGTGGAAGAAGTGCGTTCCCGCTTGTCTCAAAACCTTTCATCGAACGATAAGAAGCAACTCAACCGGTGGGCACCCCAAGCTCCTGAATGGATGCGTCCCATTATCTGCAATTTGCCGTCATGATTCGTTATTTTCAGCTTGTCCCCGAACAGCAGCGTGATGTGCTTGCTGAAACTCAGATCCAATTAGGTTTGCCAGCTCTCTTTCTGGAAAAAGACGACTGGGTATGCCGGGGTCTGGAGAGGTTGTTTTCAAACCACGCGGTAGCGACT
>JAJBVF010000101.1 GCA_020859965.1 Clostridiales bacterium | reverse complement strand
CAGTTGGTTTCCGTAATCGAGGAATATCGCCAAATCGTCCTCGGTTACAGTTCCTATCTTGTTTCCGTCGCCGTCAAGTATTACAGCGTCGGTTACGGACAGGCTCTTAACAAGCTTCTCACCCGACTGAACAACCGCATAATAAGAGTTATTTGTAAAGTCGCCAAGCTGACCCTCGACATTTCGTCCCGTCGCCCATACCGAGCCGTCCTTCTGAAGTATAATCGTATGACTGCCGCCGGCTGAAATGCTCAACGCGTTACGGAAGTAATCGCCGTAATTGGCGCTGTCACCCTCCAAAATCTGTTCCGGTTCCGTATAGTTTGCTACCGATGAATTCGCGGTTCCGGCTTGTCCCTCGGAATTAAGACCCCACGCGTACGCGGTGCCTTCCTTTGTTACGGCTGCCGTATGGTTTCCGCCCGCGGAAATATCAATCGCGAGCTGCTCATCCATCCATTGATTCGCAGCGCGTACCGGAGTTGTGGAATCGGTTGTAGTGCCGTTTCCAAGCTGTCCGTATGTATTGGCTCCCCAAGCGTAAACCTTGTTCGAGATGTCTATTACTGCCGCGTGAGCGGTACCTGCCGAAATCTTTATTACATTTTCAAGATACCACGGAGCATCGTATTCGCCCTTCCATACCTGCGCGGGCGTTAATACGGTTCCTGTAAGAATCGTACCAAGTCTGCCGTTAGCGGCGCTGCCCCATGCGTATACCATACCGTCGGAACGCAGCGCAAGCGAATAACCGTCGCCGGCATCGATTGCTACTATGTCCGTTAATACTTCGTTTTCTGCGGCACTGTCACCCTTTAATACAAGCTGCGGAAGAAGAACATCCTCTCCGATTTTGCCGTTGCCGAGCTGACCTCTGTCGTTTGAACCCCACGCGTAAACCCTACCGTCGGTAGTAAGCGCAAGCGAATGATTCTCGCCCGCGGCTACGTCTATAATGCCATAGAGCGTATCGCTGTAGGTTTCGGGATCATTTGTTTCGTATACATAGTACGCCTTCATGCTGCTGTCTGTTGTGCCGTTTCCGAGCTGTCCGTGGTCGTTAAGACCTATTGACAGAACCTCGTTCGAGACGGTAACCATAAGCGCATGAGTATTACTTGCCGATATTCCTATAATGCTCGGCATTGAACTTTCTGAATTAAACTGTACAAGCGATGGTGAATTATGATTTTCAGTGGTTCCGTCTCCGAGCTGATATTCGGTGTTTTCGCCCCATGCGTACACTTCGCCCGTAACTCTGAGCGCCATGGAGAAGTTTGTTCCCGCTTCAACCTTAGGAGCGGCTAATTTACCGTCAACAATTACGTTGAAATATGCCGTCCATACGGTTTCACCGTTTACAAGACCGCGTACCGAAGCAGTGCCGTACTGACCTACGGGCACTACCTCATTGCCGTTTTCAATTATTACGATATTTTCGTTGTCCGAAACAAATGTCACTTCGTTTGAAGCATCATAGCTATCCTCAACATCAACAAGATTAATCATGTTAAATCCGGGATGCTCAATCTTTGTGGCTTTTTCGGTATCGATTACATACTTCTGCTTTTCCAAAATACTGATTACGGACGGAGCCGTAAGGTACTCTTCATTTGTATATTCAAGAGAGTCGCTGCTGCTCTTATCGCTCGAATCTATATCCTGCGACTCGCCCGTTGTGAATCTATATATCAACGCGGACTTTTCCCCTGTATATACGGGGTATTCGAATGAGGTGGTTCCGGAATTGCCTATCTGACCGTTTCCGCCCTCGCCCCATGCGAAGATATTTCCGCTGTTGTTCATTGCAATGCTAAATCCGCTGCCCGCCGTTATTAGGCGTATATCCGCCAATGCGGTTGATCCGGTCGCGGTTGTGCTTTCGCCCGCCGCTACGGGTTGTGCCGATGTTGTTCCGTTACCCCAAATCGCGGCGTTGCCGTCGTTGTCTATTGAAATTATATGATTGAATCCTACGGCAACCGCAAAAATATTCTTAAGCTTGTAGTCGCCGCCATATTCATAATCAGCGTATGCCTGCTTCGGAATTGTCGAATACGCGTCGGTATAGTTGGGATTTCCGAGCTGGTTCGAGCTGTTGTCACCCCATACATAAACCTCTGTATCCTCATTTACCGCAGCCGTATTGTCCGCTTTTGCGGAAATCTGCGATACTCTTTCTATGTAGTAGCCCGAGCTTTCGCTGTCGCCCATGAATACCTGAATCGGGTATTCTCTGTCCGACGTTGTCATATCGCCGAGCTGACCCTTGTCGTTCTTGCCCCATGCCCAAACGGAGCCGTCCTTTTTAAGCGCGACCGTATGATACGAACCCGCCTCAACGTCTACAATATCCGTCAAATATCCGCCGCCATTAAATCCGAGCACTTGCGCGGGAATATATGAACCGGCTGCACCCGTGCCGAGCTGTCCGTAGGTATTATCGCCCCACGTCCAAACCGTATTGTTATCCGTTACAATCGCTACATGACTGTTTCCTGCCGCCATATCGGTAATGCTGTTGAAGCTTAAATCATCCGTGCCATCGGCTTCAACCGGAATGGCTCTTGAGTCACTTACAAGAACATTTCCGTCATCGTCCGTTGTATTATTTATTTCCACGCCAAGCTGACCTGCGGCATTACTGCCCCAGGCATAAAGGATTCCGTCATCCGAAAGAGCGAGCGCAAAGTTTTCACCCGCCGCTATACGGTTCACAGCGGATAAATATGTAGTAACTTCATTTTCCTCGTCGATTTCCGAAACCACCTGAACCGGATACGCGCGGTTTATATATGTACCATCGCCGAGCTGTCCGTAGGTGTTGTCGCCCCATGCCCAAACAGAGCCGTCGCTTCTGAGCGCGACCGTAAAGTCTTTGCCGGACATAACCATCGGCTCGTAAAGCTGACCCAACGGGCGCAGCGTCAGCGTTATAACCTTACTGTACTCGCCCGATGTTACGGTCAATGTGGTAGTTCCGAACATATTATTTGTGTTGGGAGTTACAACCACATAGCTTACTCCGTTTTCATCTGTTTCGACGGTAAGCGTAAATAATCTTTCGTTAAGAAGCTTGAAGTCTCCAAGCTCCGCGGTCACAGAAACGAGATCCGTTCCCGAGCCGTCAAACAGATTAATGCTGCCGTTTATATTTGAATAGATTTCACTTAGGTTAATCAATAAAACATCATACGCCGTCGCATCCTGGTATGTCATATAAACGGATGAAGGCAGGGAATTATTGTAAGTTGTATTGTCAACCGTACCGTCATATCGGTTGATAATTGTATTCTTTATGGTAAGATTTTTCGATTCCTTTTCGCCTACCTGCGTCGGGTATACCTTATCCGACGTTGAATAGTCGCCTATATGTCCGCTGTTGTTTGAACCCCACGCATATAC
>JAJBVF010000294.1 GCA_020859965.1 Clostridiales bacterium | reverse complement strand
TGCACTTATTCTTCGGCGCCAGTTCAATTCTTGTCAGATCCACAATAAGCTTATCGCGATAGCCCTCACTCACAATCGTAATCACATCCGTCTGATTCGGATAAGCCGCGCCGATCGTATCCAGGCTGATGCTGCCAGCCAGAATTTTACCGCCATTGTGATCCGTGTGATTGCCAACGATCTCCGTACGTCCCGGCGCTGTAAAAAATTCCATCTCTTCGGAAGCAAAATTCTTCTGATAATTTTCCGCCAGCGACTGGTAGCGTGCCAGGCTGTGCTCTGTCTCGCCGTAGATATCCTGCAATGTCTGAAGCCCCGGTAATTTCATCGTAATCCTTCCTCCTTTTATTTTTTCCGGCCTGATGCGCTTCTTCTCTGTCAGAGCGTATCGGCAGCTATCTTAAACAGCTGACCAAAAGACCGGCATTTCCTCTGTCACAGTCTAGCACAAATTCCATGTTTTGGCTATAGAAACTATGATGATGATTTAGCAGACAGAATAATTTGTATTACAGACCTTTCAATTAATGAAAGAAGGCAGCTTGGCAAGCTGATTCCTTTTCGTATCCATGGAAGGATGCACATAACGCTGCATGGTAATTTTTATATTGGAATGTCCCATGATTTCACTAAGGGACTTGATATCCATATTATTTTCGACGCATCGGGTAGCGAACGTATGGCGCAGAGTATGGTAAGTGTAATCAGAAATTCCCGCCCGGCGGAGCAGACTTTTATATTGTTCTCTGCAAACCCTCGGTTCCATGTACCTGGATTGGCCGGTCATCAGATAATCCTCATCCCCTCTTTTGTGGGAAATAAAATACTGAAAAGTTGCCTCCGGCAACGGAATCGTCCGAAGAGAGCATTCCGTCTTGGGTGTGCTGATAATCACCTTAGTCTTTGCGCTTCCATCATTCCCGACATTTTTAATGCGCATAATCGTTTTTGTGATATGGACTGCTTCGTTAAGCAAGTCGAAATCCTTCCACTGCAATGCACAGACCTCTCCAATCCGCAAACCCGCACAGAGCGTCAGCAGCACGCCATGGCAGAACGGCGTATCCTCCGCAACCGCAAGCTCTTCCATGCGATGCTGCTCTTTCCGGGTCATTACACGGATTTCAGGCTGCCGCCCGGAAGGCACAGCACATTCCGGCATTTGTGAAATCTTTCCGCAGGAATGCGCATAATGCAAAATCTGCATCAGAATGGATTTAATATCAGAAATTGCTTTGTCCGAAAGCGGCTCCTCACCGATACAGCGTCCGTGTACCTTCTGCTCCGTTAAATACGCATTTAACTGCGCGGAATCCAGTTCTTTCAAAGCCATATCTCCAAGTGCCGGCAAAATATGATTCTCGATGGCAACCGTATAATTGGCATAAGTCGACTCTTTCACATTCGGTTTTTTCGTTTCCAGCCATTCCTCCGTCACCTCTCGAAGCGTATCATCAGAATCCGCTTCTTTCGGCAAAACCGCGTCCCGCTTTTTCAATTGCTCACAATCTGTATCTTCATAAGCCTGTTTCTTCTGCAATACCTCACAATACGTATGTCCGTAAATATACTTGTAATTTGTTTTTCCATTGACTGCAGGCCCCTGAATCACTCGCGCCTCCCATCTTCCATCCGATCTTTTCCGAATGTTCTCACCATGTCTTGCCATTTTTTCTCCTTTCAACCTGTATACCTTTTTCTCCAGTGAGAATATTACATTCGCAATCAAAAAAAAAGCCACCCCTCCGATCAGTTACCTTTTCTCATTTGAATCGAAAACCAGGTACTGGCAAATAAATCGGAATTCCCCGGTGGCATGCATGCCCTCCTTTTTAATTTCTTCCCATCCATGCTTTCCTGCTGCGCAGTATTATCCATGCGCCCGCTATCAGAAGCAGGCCAAAGAAATAATAGCATCCTGTGCCCGGGCCGCCGGTGCTGGAGAGCTCGTAACCTTTTTCCTTTTCGTTCTTAACAGTGATGATTCCGCCTGTAGCCGCAAGCTGATTGCATTCGGAGCCTGATGGTAAACTTGCTTCCAGATTATCACAGGTTGTACAGCTATTACCCGAATTGTTGCAAAACCAGAAATAATATTTTGTTGTGTCTAACACACAACCAGCCGGAGGCGTAATCTCCTGCAAATAATACAGCGTATGTTCTGTGAATATAATACCAGCACTGGTATCCGTTTTTGCACTGGCTTTACCAACATTGTCTGTTGTTATTATTGTAAGTTGAACACCGTTCATATTGTAAATGACAAATTCTGCACCGGAAAGTTTTGTTTCTGTATTATCAGCATCTACTTTACTGATCTCAATCGAATAGTTTTCACCCATAATTGACGCATCTGAATTTCCCTGTGACACTTTGTCAGAAGTATAGGTCGTTCCGTATGCCTCCATTTTTATTACATTCGTGTATACAGTATCACTGCTGCCTGAAAGCAAGTAATAAGTTGCTTTATATGTCACCGTATACATATATGGTCCCAGCTCGGATTGAGGAATTATTATTTTCGCGACGTTTGCTCCGACTGTTTTATTATTAAATTCAATCGTTGCAGCACCCGAATCCGTTGAATCATACGCTGTATATTCTACTTTCGGAAGGCCAGAGATTCAGGATTGATGAATCATATGTCCTACAGTGATCTTATGGATGACCTTGGGACTGTATGGAGGATGGCAAATGCACCATCAGCCATTCCTGCCAGTGATGACAGATATTGGGTTCATACCTTAAATACAGTATTTGAAGAGCTGGAAACTCTGGGACTTTCGACTGCACCTCCGAAACCGGAACCGAAAAAACGTGGCCGTCCAAAGAAAGTGCGTGATCCTGAGCCCGAAAAACCTAAACGTCCAAGAGGACGACCAAGGAAAAATCCTCAGTCTGCCGGGACTATATAGTCCGGCAGATTGGGAAACTTATATTTCCTTAAGGTGTGATTTTTTGCGTTTTTTGACATTTTTGGGTCTAATATTTCAGACAAAAGACAAATTAAAAGCAGATGCACGATCAGACGCAAAATTTCCCAGCCGGCCTCTCCATATTGTAAAAAAAGCGGGAGCCGTCCACCTTTACGGAAGGCTCCCGCTTTTTGAGCGAGGTATTATTCTGTTGACTGCGCAGCGTCATTCGCATAAACTGCGGTTCTCTTTTGACATTTTAATCAACATGATGTCGAAGTCAAAAGTCCCTGCAGCGAATCATTGCTTTCTGCTCTCGATATCTTTGCGGAACAAAAGCTTAAATACGGTCCGGATAAAAGGCTGAATGAAGAACAGCTGGCTGAAAAAGGCGAACGGGAAGTTGAAGCAGACGAGCTTCAGCCAGTTCGCAAGCAGCGTAAACACATTGAATCCGGCATAATACGGATATTAGAAGCACGCCGCCAGA
>JAJBVF010000056.1 GCA_020859965.1 Clostridiales bacterium | reverse complement strand
ACTGGCGGACTGAATTCCAGATTCATGTCATATTCAAAGAGCAGCTCCTTCATACGCTATTCCTCCAGCAGCCGTTCTGTTTTATCCACGATCGCCGGATAGTCGAGTCTGGGAGCGCCGACCAGCGCATTCAGATCATCCAGGTAGGACTGCCGGTATTTCAGGCAGGTGCGCCAGATTCGTCCGGACAGACGGTCTACCTCGCGTTTGAGCTCTTCGCGGGACATATGCAGGCGTGCATAGAGATCCAGCCGTTCAATCCGCTTGCCGACTTTGATGATATTGCGGACATTTTCACTGTCAATCTCATCGTCCACGATACCCCAGAAAGCCAGAATATCGTCCAGCACATGCTGCAGCTCGATCAGCGGGGAAGGGGAAATCCGCGCTTTGTTCATTTCGTACATCGCGAGCTGAATATAGGAGATCGTATCGCTGCCAATTTCCTCGCGCAGTACGATGCAGTTGTCGTAGGCGCGGGTCAGGTTGGAATAAATGGAGTTCGGATCCTCCGGATCGAAACAGTAGCGGGCGACAAAATCTTCACCTGAAGTATAAATGTTTGGAATTTCCAGCCGTTTGCAGAAGCCGTCCAGGCTGCCCAGCTCATCGATATCGATCATAGTGTCGAAGCTTTCCGCAAACAGTTTAATGGTCGTATAGACGCGCTCACTGTACCTTCCGAGCCAGTACAGGCGGTCTGTGTTTTCTATTGAGATAATACCCATGTGTCTTTAAATCCTCCTCCCTGGGATGAGTTGACGATGAACGAGTCGGGATTGCGGGAGAAACGGGTCAGACCGCTCTTCCATACCATTGGCTCATCCGCCATCAGCACAAACGCGCGCAGATCCGCTTTGCGCGGTACGCTCTTATTTCCTTCCATGATATCGATATCCAGGAAATCGATGACCTCTTGCGCGATAAACCGGCGCGGCTCACGCTTCAGAAGAGCGATAAAGTCCTCTTTTTCCTGTTTTGTCATCTTATTGCCGAACTGGACGCCGTAGCCGCCGGCTTCCGCCACATCCTTGAGCACCAGGTCGTCGAAATGCTCCAGAACGTAATCCATATCTTCCTTATATAATGGCAGATAGGTCGGCGCATTGTGAAGGATCGGTTCCTCGCCGAGATAGTAGGTGATCATCTTCGGTACAAAATAATAGATGCCCTTGTCATCCGCCACGCCGTTGCCCGGTGCATTCAGGAGTGCAACATTCCCCTTCCGGAAAATATCATACAGATGCGGGATGCCGATCAGAGATCCTTCGTAGAAATTCATTGGATCAAGGTATTCATCGGAGATCCGGCGGTAAACCGCGCCGACCGGCTCCTTGCGTCCGGAATAATCAATAAAGTACAAATGATCATTTTCCACGAGCAGCTCGCTGCCGGTGACGAGGTGCGCGCCCGTCTTTTCCGCCAGATAGGAATGCTCGAAATAAGCGGAATTGTAGCGCCCCGGCGTCAGAATCACCGTATGTCCTCCGGTATTGACATAATCCATTGTTTTGCGCAGCAGATCCGCGTAGTTGCGGTTATCCTCGATGTGGGTTTTCTGGAACGTGAGAGGGCTGCTCCTGCGGCAAAGCTCACGCGCAATCATCGGATAGGAAGCGCCGGACGGCACGCGCAGGTTGTCCTCCAGTATGTACCATTCCTTATCTTTGCCCTGCACCAGATCAATCCCGGCGATGTGCGCGTAAATACCCTTCGACGGCATCACGCCCTCGCACTGTGCCAGATATCCGCTTGAAGCATAGATAAATTCTTCCGGTACGACTTTATCGCGGATGATTTTTTTCTCGCTGTAGATATCCCTGATAAACAGGTTCAGCGCCATCACGCGCTGCTTTAAGCCTTTTTCGAGATAAGCAAATTCCTCTTTGCCGATCACGCGCGGGATCGCGTCAAACGGAAAGAGCTGCTCTTTAAATTCGTTGTTCTTGTAAATGCCGAACTTCACACCATATCGCGCCAGCAGTTCGTTGACCGTGTCGGTGTGACGGTAGAGATCCATATCTTCCATAAAACCCTCCTCATATTTCATTTCTTTTCGCAGGCGGCAAAATACCCTGATCATAGCTGCGCATAAGAAAAAGGCGCATTGCAGGTATGCAAAACGCCTTTGTTTGATTTTATAATACAACGAATGCCTTGCAAACGTCAACTGTTTTTTACAGGAGTTGTTATTTCGTGCGATATTCCAGCGCCGCTTCCACAAAGCCGCGGAAAAGCGGATGCGGACGGTTCGGGCGGGACTTGAACTCCGGGTGCGCCTGCGTAGCCAGGAAGAACGGATGCTCCTTCAGCTCGATCATCTCGACGATGCGGCGGTCCGGAGACAGGCCGGAGAGTGTCATGCCGTGCTGCTCGAGAACCTGGCGGAAGTCGTTGTTCACCTCGTAGCGATGACGATGGCGTTCATGGATTTCTTCTGTACCGTAAAGCTCGTAAGCTTTCGTGGATTTATCCAGTACACAAGGGTAGGATCCAAGGCGGAGCGTACCGCCGATGTCCTCTACGCCGTTCTGATCCGGCATCAGGGCGATGACCGGATATTTGGTCTGCGGATTCAGCTCGATGCTGTGCGCGCCGTCCAGTCCGATCACATTGCGGGCATATTCCACAATCGCCAGCTGCAGACCGAGACAAAGGCCGAGGTAGGGAATTTTGTTCATACGGGCATAGCGGATCGCTTCGATCTTGCCCTCAATCCCGCGGTCGCCAAAGCCGCCGGGTACCAGGATGCCGTCTACGCCAGCAAGCAGCTCACCGGCATTTTCGCGGGTGACATCCTCGGAATTGATCCAGCGGATATTAACGGTAGCATGGGTGGCGATGCCGCCGTGCTTGAGTGCTTCCACCACGCTGATATAGGCGTCGTGAAGCGAAATATATTTGCCGACAAGCGCAATCTCAACCTCCTGGGTCGGAGTGCGCAGTGCATTTACCATCTCTTTCCAGTCCGTAAGATCCGGTTCCGGACAGTCCAGATGCAGGCAGCTGCAGGCTACCTGCGCGAGATTTTCCTCCTCCATGGCAAGCGGAGCTTCGTACAGGTATTCCACATCCAGATTCTGAAGAACGTGACCGCTCGGAACATTACAGAACAGGGCAATCTTTTCTTTGATCTGCTTATCCAGCGGATGCTCGGAACGGCAGACAATAATATCGGGCCAGATCCCCATGCCCTGCAGCTCCTTGACGCTGGCCTGGGTCGGCTTGGTCTTCATCTCGCCGGACGCGCGCAGGTACGGGATCAGCGTGACATGAATCAGGATCGCGTTCTCATGACCGACTTCATGCTGGAACTGACGGATCGCCTCCAGAAACGGCTGACTCTCGATATCGCCTACCGTGCCGCCGACCTCGATAATGGAAATCTGCGGCTCGTCGGTCGTAAAATCGCGGAA
>JAJBVF010000156.1 GCA_020859965.1 Clostridiales bacterium | reverse complement strand
GATCATCGCGGTTGTGAAGCAAAAGGAGTCGTTCAGTATCCGGATTTTTGGAGGCTGCATAATTCCAGAAGGCAGATACCATTTCTTTTCCGCTCAGGCAGTCTTCTCTTTCCCAGCCAGTGTATTTTTCCAGAGCGCTCTGGTTCATATGAGAAAGGTTCAGAATAGTTTTTAATTTCCGGAAATACTGGTACAGGTCCAGAGAATTCATTTTGATGAGTAATGGTTCCAGGCTGTTTGCGACAGTTCGTTTCTGAATGAAAGGCAGGTCGAAGGTAGTTCCGTTAAAGTGAATCAGATGCCTGTACTGGTTCACAAGATGGGAGAAAGAAGAGAGCAGAAGGCTCTCCTCCTGGACGACCTGGATCAGAAACTGATGCAGGATCCAGGAATGGCCGTCGTAACAAATGCAGCCGATCAGAAAAATGAAGGCAGTATCAGCAGACAATCCTGTAGTTTCAATGTCAAAAAAAACACAGTCTTTCAATGCAGTCACAGATTCTTGTACGGGATCACTTGATTCGTATTGACTTCCATTATTTGACACGGTGTGGGTGAGAATGGATCGCAGCGCATCACTTTCGATGAGCCTGACATCCTCCTCCTGAAGAGTTTGTGTTTTGTGAAGCATGATCATTCCTTTCGTGCGGCAGCTTTTCGGTATCGGATAAAGTCGCTTTTGTCGTTTCCTGTATCTGTTCGAATCCATTGCATGCTGGTATCCTCTTACTCTTCCGGGAAACCACTGGAGTAATAAAGTTCCAGATCTTCTGAGATAAAAAGCGCCTCTATGTTGTCCAGAGATTCTACAAGTTCCATCCCGTCTTCCAGACCGAGCACAAAACAGGTCGTGCTGAGCGCGTCGCCCTCAGTGGAAGATTCACAGAGGATTGTCACGCTGGTGAGCCCGTTTTCTACCGGATAGCCGGTTTCAGTATCAAGTATATGATGATAGATGACTCCGTCCACCTCAAAATAACGCTCATAAGTACCGGAAGTGATAACTGCCTTATCCGTGGTTTCAACAACATCTATGAGGTCGCTGGAGCTTTCTCCAAAAGGCTTGCGGATGCCGATCTTCCAATTACTTCCATCCGGCTTGGCTCCGAGAGTCAGGACGTTGCCTCCCAGGTTGATCAGAGCACTTTCAATTCCTTCACTCTGCAGATATTCCTTCAGACAATCAGCAATATAACCCTTTGCAATACCCCCCAGATCGATTTCTGCTTCAGGATCAGAAAGAGTAACCGTGGTGCCATCCAGAGACACCGTTGTAAAATCTATATGGGAGAGTGCTTCTGCGATATCTTCATCAGAAGGAATCACTCCGGTATTGTTTTCTACATCCCAGAGTTCAGCGAGCGGTGTGATTGTGATGTCAAATCTTCCGTCAGAAATCTCTGCATAGGACAGGGCAGTGTCTATCAGATAAGCCGTCTCTTCTCCTACCTCTGTCGGTTCGCCGCCGCTGTGATTGATGTTCCACACATCGCTGCCTTCGATCGTGCGGCTGAACTGCTGCTCATATTCATCCAGCAGCGTAAAACAGCCGTCCATAATCGCGGAATCGGAAGTGCCGTAAATGGTAATGGATATAACAGTATCAAGGAAAAATCCTGTTTCGGAGAGAGGTTCCTCCGCTGCAAAGCAGGAGCCGGAAGGCAGAAGCAGGAACGCCAGGAGAGACGAAACAACCGGGAACATCCGGGAACTGCTGCGGGAATTGCGTACGTGATGGAATCGATTTGTGAAATTTGCTTTTTTCAAATGGAATCTATTCATGATCTGAAACTCCTTTTCGATGATTTTTCTTTTTTATTATTGTATCATAGAACGGACTGTTCGCACAGAGGATTTTTGCGGAAGTAAAATCTGCAAGTTGACAAGCAGCCGATTTTGCTGCGAATAATATACATATTTTGATTTTTTGTTTACAAAAGAATCGGAAAAGTGTATGATGGGAAAAAAGAACCTCACAAGGTTCTTTTCAATCGACCGATTAAAAAAGGAGGAGCCAGATGGCAGTATTGGTAACAGGCGGAGCCGGTTATATCGGCAGCCATACATGTGTGGAGCTTCTGAATAATGGATATGAGGTTGTCGTGATGGACAATCTGTACAATTCCAATGAGAAAGCGATTGAGCGTGTAGAGCAGATCACAGGAAAGAAGATTACTTTTTATCAGACGGATATGCTCGACAAAGACGCAGTAAATGAGATTTTTGAAAAAGAATCCATTGACTCTGTGATTCATTTTGCAGGGTATAAGGCAGTCGGAGAGTCTGTCCGCAAGCCGCTTGAGTATTATCACAATAATATCACTGGTACACTGAATCTCTGTGATGTGATGAGAAATCATGGCGTGAAGAAGATTATTTTCAGCTCTTCAGCGACTGTCTATGGGGATCCGGCATTTGTCCCGATCACAGAAGAGTGTCCGAAGGGACAGATTACAAATCCGTACGGACAGACCAAAGGAATGCTTGAACAGATTCTGACAGACCTGCATACCTCAGATCCGGAATGGAATGTGGTACTGCTGCGCTATTTCAACCCGATCGGAGCACACAAGGCAGGTATTATCGGTGAGGATCCGAAGGGCATTCCGAACAATCTTGTCCCGTATATCGCACAGGTAGCAGTCGGCAAGCTGGAGAAGCTGGGGGTATTTGGCGATGATTACGATACGCCGGATGGCACGGGTGTACGCGATTATATTCATGTGGTAGATCTGGCGGTCGGTCATGTGAAAGCGATGAAGAAGTTTGATGCCGAGCCGGCTGTGCGGATTTATAACCTTGGCACCGGTAAGGGCTACAGTGTGCTTGACGTGCTTCACGCATTCGAGAAGGCTTGTGGTAAAAAGCTTCCTTATGAAATCAAACCGCGCCGCGCCGGAGATATCGCGACCTGTTATGCGGATCCGTCCAAGGCGAAAGCTGAGCTCGGATGGGAAGCACAGTATGGGATCGATGAGATGTGTGAGGATTCCTGGAGATGGCAGTCGATGAACCCGAACGGATATCTTGACTGACTCTGTCCGGGCTTTCGCGAAAGACGGCACAGAAAATACTGTATGCATGGATTTTCTGTCAGCACTCGGAAGGTGACCCTCATATACGACAGGATGGGCTTGTAAACAGGCGGATCCGGCATTTGATTTTATTTTATTTTACAGGAAAAGACTGGACGAATCCGCCTGTTTGTGAGAAAATAAGAAGCAAACAATTTTACTGAAAGGAGTAAGACAATGATTTATTCACGAGAAGTAGAAGAAATGTGCCCGGTAGCACAGGGCGTTCATCATGGCGCCGCTCCGATTCCGGAAGAGGCAAAATGGGTTCAGGCGAAGGAGATTAAAGATATTTCCGGTTTTACACATGGCATCGGCTGGTGCGCACCGCAGCAGGGTGCATGCA
>JAJBVF010000131.1 GCA_020859965.1 Clostridiales bacterium | reverse complement strand
GAACCTTCCAGTCCGTCTTCGGACTGACGCAGGCCGGCATCGTCGGCAGCCGCACCTGGTATAAAATTTCCGATATCTATGTTGCGGTGACAAGGATTGCGGAAGGTATGTAAAAAAACAAGCCTATTTCATTTCGTTATGTAAGGCAGGCTGCTTTCGCTTCCTGCCTTTCCTTTATCCCAAAAATTTCTTTAGTTCATCCATGAAAGTATTGACATCCTTGAACTCACGGTAGACAGACGCAAAGCGGACATATGCTACAGCGTCAAAGTCTTTCAGCTTGTCCATGACGATTTCGCCGACCATTTTGCTGGAAATCTCCTTCTCTTCGAGATTGAACAGCTCCATCTCTATGGTATCAACCATTTCCCGGATCTGCCTGATCGGAATCGGACGCTTGTAGCAGGCGCGCATAATGCCGGCCTCAAGTTTATTCCGGTTGTAATTCTCACGGCTCTGATCTTTTTTGATAATGATAAGCGGGATGGACTCCACTTTTTCATAAGTGGTAAAACGCTTGCCGCACGCATCACACATCCGGCGTCTGCGGATCGAGTTCCCATCGTCCGCCGGTCTGGAATCTACGACCCTGGTATTGTCCTGGCTGCAAAATGGACATTTCATATTCTTTTTCCTTTCCGGATGTTATCCTATGTAGCATATTATAGTAAACGGCGTAAATTGTTTTACTCTGTAATCAGATTGACGCCTGCTATGCAGGCTTTTATCGTCAGGCCCCTGGAAACTCTGATCCGTTTAATCATCATCCAGCTTCAATACACTCATGAATGCTTTCTGAGGGATCTCTACATTTCCGAACTGGCGCATGCGCTTCTTTCCTTCCTTCTGTTTCTCGAGAAGCTTTTTCTTTCGCGTAATATCGCCGCCATAGCACTTTGCCAATACATCCTTGCGCATCGCTTTCACGGTCTCACGTGCAATGATCTTGCTGCCGATCGCCGCCTGGATCGGGATCTCAAAGAGCTGACGCGGAATCTCCTGCTTCAGCTTCTCACACATTTTGCGGCCGCGCTCATAAGCGGTATCCGCATGCACGATAAAGGAAAGTGCATCCACCTCTTCTTTATTGACCAGGATATCAAGCTTCACCAGATCAGAACGCATGTAGCCCTTCATCTCATAATCAAAGGAAGCATACCCGCGCGAACGGGATTTGAGCGCGTCAAAGAAATCATAAATGATCTCGTTGAGCGGCAGGGTGTATTTCAGCTGTGCCCGTGTCTCCTCCATGTATTCCATGCCTTCATAGATGCCGCGCCTCTGCTGACAGAGTTCCATGATCGCGCCAAGATACTCTGTCGTCACCATGATCTCCGCCTGTACGACCGGCTCTTCCATGTACTCGATCTGTGATGGATCAGGCAGATTGGTCGGATTGGTCAGCTCAATCATCGTACCATCCGTTTTGTATACTTTATAAATAACACTGGGAGCGGTCGTGATCAGGTCGAGATTGTATTCGCGTTCCAGACGCTCCTGAATGATCTCCAGATGCAGCAATCCCAGAAAGCCGCAGCGGAATCCGAATCCCAACGCCACGGACGTCTCCGGCTCAAACTGCAAAGAAGCATCGTTGAGCTGAAGCTTTTCCAGTGCGTCACGCAGATCCGGATATTTTGCACCATCCGCCGGATACATGCCGCAATAAACCATCGGATTGACCTTTTTATATCCCGGCAGTGGTTCCGCGCAGGGACACGCTGCATCCGTCACGGTATCTCCCACTCGCGTATCTTTCACATTTTTCAGGCTGGCGGTCAGATAACCGACCATACCGGCACTCAGCTCATCGCAAGGGATAAACTGCCCCGGTCCGAAATAACCGGCCTCCACGACCTCGGCTTCCGCACCGGTCGCCATCATACGGATCCGAGTGCCCTTTTTCACCGTACCGTGCATCAGACGGATAAAAATAATGACGCCCTTATAAGAATCGTACACTGAATCAAAGATCAGCGCCTGCAGCGGCGCATCCGGATCGCCGGTCGGAGCAGGAATCTTCTTAACCACCTGTTCCAGCACCTCATGCACATTCTGTCCGGTCTTCGCGGAAATCTGCGGCGCATCCTCCGCTACAATCCCGATCACATCCTCAATCTCATGGATCACACGCTCCGGCTCCGCACTCGGCAGGTCAATCTTATTGATCACCGGCATCACATCCAGGTCATGGTCGAGCGCCAGATAGACATTCGCCAGCGTCTGCGCCTCAATGCCCTGCGCAGCATCCACGACCAGAATCGCTCCGTCGCAGGCCGCCAGACTGCGCGATACCTCATAATTAAAGTCCACATGTCCAGGCGTGTCGATGAGGTTGAAAATATATTCCTCCCCGTCATCCGCCTTATAAATGATCCGGACTGCCTGGGATTTGATCGTAATCCCTCGCTCCCGCTCCAGATCCATATTGTCCAGCACCTGATCCTGCATCTCCCGGCTGGTCAGCAGCCCGGTCATCTCAATAATCCGGTCCGCCAGCGTCGACTTGCCATGATCGATGTGCGCAATAATACAAAAATTCCTGATTTTACTCTGATCAATTGCCACGTTACTAACCTCCCTGGCACTTTTTCTCTTATAGATTTTAAACAAATTCCGACGAAATGCAAGTGAAAATGAATGATTTTCTCCGTGTTTTACCCTTTCGCCTATTAGCCTTTATATCCTACTATAACCGAATTCTGAATTCTTGTACAGCAATTTCGGATAAAACCTATTGATTCAGCAGCTGCTGGAGCAGATTCGCAATCAATGCCATCGCATTTTGTTCTTCCGCCACCGTATTCATCTGTGTTCCCGCCTCGATCAGAAGGGAACGTGCACGCAGATGCAGGTTGTATCGTTCTGCCTGCAGATAAATTTTACGCGTAAATCCCGAATATTCCGCATTCGCAAGAACCTGCAACTGAAGAGAAAAAGCAAGATTTTCTTTCACATAAGAGTTTGGCAGCCAGCTTAACGCTTCCCCGGCGGCATCCCTGGAAAGGCCATTAAAAAACATGATACGCGAGACCGCTTTTCCATCCACTTCCGTCACAAAATCCTCTTCCGTTCCATTTACCCCGTCCCGGTGCAGATCGATAATCACTTCGATCGTCGGATTCTCCTCCAGTATTTCCTCTATAGACGCGCGAGCATAATCATAAGCAGCACTTCGATCAAGTACTCCGTCTACCAGATCGTACATACCAGTATCGTGAATCACATTATATCCATAACGGCGAAGCTCGTCCGAAAGTATTTCGCCCATCCCAACCACCGTGTCACTAACCTCACCTTCTTCTGAATCGGAAAACGCTTCCTGCGAATGTGTGTGATAGATCAGAATCTGCGGAACTTCCGGCTCCTGTTCGATGGATAAATCGATGGATAGCAGCTCGTCCGCATCCTGAAGGTCTTCAT
>JAJBVF010000087.1 GCA_020859965.1 Clostridiales bacterium | reverse complement strand
GGCTTTACAGAGATTGCGGTCTACGACCGCTACGCCGTCTTTGACATGGATTGCGTCAAACGGGCAGGCCTTTTCGCAGGTGCCGAGACCCATACAGCCATAGTCGCATGCCCATGGAGACAATCCGCTGGCAGCAGCGGCAGCGCAGTCATGGATGCCGATATAGTTGCTTTTGGCGGATGTGTGTTCGCAGCTGCCGTTGCATTTGACGAATGCGACTTTCTTCTCCTGTGCTTCCGCGCTTACGCCCATGACCTGACTGATCTTCTCCGCTACCGGTTCGCCTCCGACCGGACAGCCATTGACAGGTGCTTCACCGTTCGCGATAGCAGCAGCCATCGCGTCGCATCCTGCGAAGCCGCAGGCTCCGCAGTTGTTTCCGGGCAGATATTCGCGTACCGCGAGTTCTTTTTCATCTACCTCTACTTTAAACTTTTTGCCGACCGTGATCAGGAGCATTCCCATCACAAAGCCGATCACCGCCACTGTGACTGTGGCGACAAGAACTGGATACATATGCTACCTCCTTATTACTTCTGCATATCAGAGCGACAGACCGCCAAATCCCATAAATGCGATCGACATCAGGGCAGCGGAGAGCAGGACAATCGGAGCACCGCGGAACGGAGCCGGGAGACTGGATTCATCGATGCGCTCGCGGATACCCGCCAGCAGTACAATAGCGATCGTATAGCCGACGCCCGTACCGAAGCCCGCGGTCACGCTTTCGATAAAGTTGTATCCGTCCTGTACATTTGTCAGGGCAATGCCGAGAACCGCGCAGTTTGTGGTGATCAGCGGGAGGTAAATGCCCAGTGCCTGATACAGTGGAGGAGAGACTTTCTTCAGAAACATCTCTACAATTTGTACCAGTGTTGCGATAACGAGTATAAATACGATAGTGTTTAAATAGGTCAGATCCAGTGGCTTCAGTATAAAAGTATACAGAAGGTTTGCCACAGCGGAGGATATGGTGATGACAAAGATAACCGCTGCGCCGAGACTGGCTGACGTTTTGATCTGCTTGGATACGCCGAGAAAGGAGCAGATTCCAAGAAATTGGCTCAGCACGACGTTATTCACCAGAGCAGTAGTAATAATGATCATGATCAAAGATGAATTCATGCTTTTGTCGCCTCCTTATCTGCAGTATCTTTCTCATGACTGATGGAGCAGGTCGCACAGCAGCCGTCACAGCCTTCTACCTTTTTGTTTGCTTCTGTATGGATATGTACGGCATTCATAATTGCGATAATAAAGGCAATTACAAGGAATGCGCCCGGAGCTTTTACAAAAATAGCGATCGGCGGTACGGATTCCGGCAGGATCGTGATTCCGAAGGCTGTTCCGGCACCGACCAGTTCACGGACAAGTCCGATAATCGTCAGGGCAATCGTAAAGCCGAGTCCCATGCCGATGCCGTCAAACGCGGCGAGATCCGGAGTTACTTTGTTCGCGTAGGCTTCCGCACGTCCGAGGATAATACAGTTTACCACGATCAGAGGAATGTAGATACCCAGTGCATCGTAGAGACTGGGCGTGTAGGCCTGCATCAGAAGGTCGACAATTGTTACCAGAGAAGCTGTGATAACAATGTAAGCCGGCAGGCGCACCTGATCGGGGATGACATTGCGCATAGCCGAGATAATAATATTTGAAAAGATCAGGACGAGCATGGTGGAAATACCCATACCAAATCCATTGATAGCAGAGGTAGTTACCGCAAGGGTCGGGCACATACCAAGCATCAGGATCAGGGACGGATTCTCTTTTACCACGCCGTTATAAATTCGTTCCAGGTATTGATTCATTTCCTATTCCCCCTAACCTATGTTTGCCGCGAAGAAAGCGAGTGCGGTATTGACTGCGTTTACTACAGCACCGGAGGAGGTAGAAGCACCTGATACGGTGTCGATTTCGTTATCTTCCGTAGAAGAACCGGATTTATTCAGCACAAATGCATCGGTATTGACGCCAGAGAACTGATCTTTAAATGCATCCTCATCACAGCGCATACCCATTCCGGCTGTCTCGTTCAATGTCGTAAAGGCAATCTTTGTGACAGTACCGTCTGTGGTGAGTCCCACGGAAAGAGTAATATCACCTTCAAAACCATCACCGCTTGTGACGCTGATGACATAACCCACGATTTCGCCGCCCGCGTCATAACCGACTACAGCGGAATTCACATAGGTCTTTCCAAACTGACTTTCGTCATAGGTTTCACCGCCGAGAGCCTCGATCGCAGCATCCAGCGCATCATCATAAGAGAAGGAATCCGCATCCGGGCACACTTCCTGATAGGAAGCAAGGCTGTCTGCCATTTCCTGTTCTTCGATTTTGGTCTTTGTCATCGCGTATACACCGCTTAATGCCAGACCGGCGATCAGTGTGATCACAGTCAGATTGACTGCTGCTTTCGGGAATTCCCGCTCTTTATACTCGCCGGACTTGTAGCCGAGTGGTTTCGGAATCGGCAGTTTGTCGATAAACGGAACAAGCATATTTGAGATAATGATCGCGTAGCTGAAGGAATCTGCGGAAGAACCGTAGACACGGAACAGTCCTGCCAGAATACCGATAGCGGCTCCGTAGACGATATGTCCGCGGGATGTGACCGGACTAGTGACCGGATCGGTTGCCATAAAGAATGCTCCCATCAGTACTCCGCCGCCGCAAATCTGCGCAATCAGGTAGGCAGGAGCAAATCCGCCTTCTCCAAAAAGCCCCATGAACAGGGTAAATACAGCGATACAGGAGACAGGAATCTCAAGCGTAATGCCGCCTGCTACCCACAGGTAAAGTCCGCCAATGAGCAGGGCCAGCGCGGATCCGCCGATGACACCGTTTGTGTAGCCCAGATAGAGCTGTGCAACGTTGATGGAATCGCCTGCGTTTAAGGCCGCCAGCGGGGTAGCGGAACTGATTCCGTCCACGCTGAAATTAGTCATGGCTGTTCCAAAGGAGATCAGCAGGAAGCAGCGCGCGGTAAGCGCCGGGTTTAAAAAGTTCTTACCAAGGCCGCCGAAGAAGCATTTTACGACCAGGATGGCGAAAATACTTCCGATAACCGGAAGATACAGAGGAGCTTCCGGCGGAAGAGAGAGTGCCAGAAGAAGTCCGGTCACGACAGCGCTTCCGTCCTTAATCGTGTTGCCCCGTTTTGCTATCATATCGAAAACATACTCAGTCAGAACAGCGGTCAGGATGCTAAGCAGGATTACCAGAAACGCATGAAGACCATAGCGGATGATTCCAAAGATCGTAGCCGGCATCAGTGCCAGCACTACATCCAGCATTACCTGTCCGGTGGTCAGTCTGCTTCGGATATGAGGGCTGGAAGAAATATTTAAAAGCTTATTTTCATTCATAATTCACCCCTCACTTTCTCTTAGCTGCCATGATTTCAGCTTTTGCCTGTTTGAACA
>JAJBVF010000486.1 GCA_020859965.1 Clostridiales bacterium | reverse complement strand
AACAAATGCATGAAAATCTTTTGAGGGAATTAAAGTATCGCCAGACCATTCATTAGCAGCATCTTCCTCCTCCTTCGAAGTTCCTTCTGTCCGTCCTATATGCCCGTAGATAATATGCGCAAGCTCATGAAAAAAGCTGAACCAAAACTTATCTGCATCTTTTCCCCGATCAGTAAGACCAACAACAATTTTATTTCCATCAGGAAATGTTGCTCCCTGCAAAAATGATCCTTTCAGATGTGGCAGAAAAACTAATGCTATGCCGCACTCAGACAATATCTGCTTTATCTGAGGGAAAAATTCTTCAAACCTCATAAGCGTCATACTACGGAGTTCCGGTATGGCTGCGATTAATCCCTTTATATTGATCGGGGATACCGGAATATCGCGAGCCAGAATTTTAACTTCCTGCGCCCATGCCATAAGTGCCAGATCACTCTTTTCCGTAATTGCCAATCTTCTGCATGCGATCTTAGTAATCTGTGTATTACTAAGCAATGACAATTCGACTACTTCAAAATACTTTCTTAAATTAATAACCTTGTCTTTAATATTTCTGGTTTCCGGGACCCAACCAAATTTCGCCATTTCACTATAAGGAAACTGTTTTGCCAGTTCTATGTCCGTATCCATGGCATTTTCTATCTGGGCTTTCACTATCTTCTCCCTGTAAATAGCCTCAAGATTGTTCCAGAAGCTTGCCGGAACTCCAAGAACCATCTCTAAACGGACAGCAACATCCTGTGTAAGCTGTACTTCCCCATTAATGAGCTTGCTGATATGCTTCTCGGACATATTCATCCTGGCTGCAAACTCCTTCTGATTCATCCCCCTGTCATTTAGCTGCTCCCTTATGGTCGCCCCAGGCGGCGTTGCAATATAACTGCGGCTTCTCACCATAGTGCTACCTCCTTAATTTGATCCATGTTAATGATAATCAACAATCTCTAAAATATTTGCTATCTGGATTTCTTCTCCATTCTTTTCAAATATCAATCTGTAAGGGTGAATCAGATCTACAGCATATTGTCCCTTCCTATTTTGTTTCAACATATGGCACCGGCCAATATGAAACTGTATCATCATTTCAACATTGGAAGATGCAGATATTTCATCAATACGCTGATGTATTTTTTCAGCCATCAGTTTTCCGTAAATTTTCTCGGCTGTTTTCGCATTCGTACAAATCTTCTCAAGCTTTTTATTTTTATACGTAATGTGCAATCAGTCACCGCTCTTTCATTTACCTTCGAGGTAAATTTATACTATCATTTTCCGAGCTTTCTGTCAACTCCGATTTTACCTCAAAGGTAAATTTATGTGCAGGCCGTCAGAGCCGAATTTTATTTAGAACCCGCCCGTCTTCTTACTATTTACTGATCTTCACCTTCTTTTTGCTGCTCCATGCGGAGTAGTACGTCTTTCCATTTACGGTCTTGTAAGTCCGTATGCGGACATAATAAGTTTTCCCCTTCTTCAGCTTCGTAAGTGTCTTGCTCACCTTTTTCGCTCCGGATACTTTGACTTTTTTCGTGTTTTTCGAGAATGTTTTACTCGTTGAATACTGGATCTGATATCCGGTGACTTTTGCCTTCCTGCTCCACTTCACGACAGCTTTCTTCGAAGCCGTATTCTTCACACTGGTAAGCTTTGCATCGACCAGACGAACTGTGACTGAAGAAGCACCGGTTCCTTCCAGGCTCCCCGCATACGGAACTACTTTATAGGTATAAGTCTTGCCGTTCTTACTCTTGACCGACGTATCCGTATAGGAAATTGTCGAACTGCCGGAGACAGCCGCTATCTTTTTGAATGAACCGCTTCCGCTCTTTCTGTAAATGTAATAACCGGATGCATTGGAAACCGCTGTCCACTTGATCACGATCCCCTTCGCGGTATTTTTCAGTTTTTTGATCTTACCGGCAGCCAATTGCACTGACGTCGCGGAATCATCCGTGCTTTCATCGGATGTACCAGACTGAATCCCACCACTACCAGAAGTGCTGGACTGATTGTCCCTGCTTCCGGATGTGCCGGAAGAAGCATTCTCTTCTGAATTATTGGAGGCAGCATCATTACTGTCCGCATCATCAGATACGGAACTGTCGTTCGCGGTCACAGTAATGGTCAGATCCTTGCTTTCGGAATTAAAGTTTTCTGTGCCAGCCGCCGTAACCGTAATGGTCGCACTCCCGGCCTTTTCACCAGTGACCGCACCACTGGCACTTACAGCCGCTATGGAAGAATCAGAAGAATTGTATGTGATCGAGCCTTCCCCGGAAGCGGTAATCTGTGTCGTTTCCCCGACAGCAATTGTTGAAGAAGCAATGGAAGCAATCACCGTCTGATTCGCTTTACTGATTGTAAAAGTCTTCGTCACAGTTCCCCAGTAAACTCCCATACCCGTGATCGCAACGGTTGCCGTTCCTGCGTTTACATTGTCAGTATAGGCAACCGTGTAATCCGTTCCTTCTGTCAGAACGGTACCGGATTCATCACATACACTGACCGCGGGGGTCTTCGCACTGCCATCATAGACAAAAGAATCGGATGCGAGCGTAAACGTAAAGGAAGAAATATCGCCTGTTGTCTTCGCAATCACAGTTTCATAGTTTCCATCGCCATCCGTATCCTCACAGACAGTCAGGTTGTCATTTTCATCCTGACAAAGCAAAAGGGTATCCTCATCAGATGAAACGGCCATTTCCTCTGCCTCTTCCCCATCCAGCATATCACCGTTTATCGTCACCTCAGACAGATCATCCCCTTCTATAAGGATATTGCCATCATCCGTAAGCTGAGCAGAAAGTGAAGAGACATTCTCTCCCGATATCTCGATCGTTGGATATTCGAGCGAAGAATAGCCTTCATTTGCAGTGATCGAAACCATGCATGATCCCGCGCTATCCATGACAGCCGAAACCGTCCCGGCTGGATCAAACCGGATCGTGCTCCCGTCCGCAGCACAACAAGCACTTAATCCCACATTTTCATACAGCATGGAAAATGAATCGGCACTGTCCGTCCTTACCGTATATGCCTCGTCAAGGCCGGATAAAGACACTGTAAGCTCACTGCCGGATGCTGTCGTGCTGCCGTCAGTATCTCCTACATAAACTACAATATCATCGCTTACCGTCCCTATTCCATCAATCTGCCCATTCTTTATCACATAATCAGTATTTTCAGAAGTAGTTACAGTAAAACTGCTCGTGGATTGTGCAGAAAGATATGCGTTTTTCACCTGCGTTGTCAGATTCAATATTCCGGTGCTATAATCGATAGCATTCAGGACATTGAGACTGCTGGTAACCAGTTTAAAATTGGCTGTATCATTTTCCGAGTAAATATCAATATCGTTCGTGGTACTGATGATATCATAGCCGGGGATTGCCCATCTTGCTTCGGAGATTCCACCTCCAGTATAATAATACAG
>JAJBVF010000562.1 GCA_020859965.1 Clostridiales bacterium | reverse complement strand
ATCCAGAACAGACAGTTTCACTTCATATTCTGCAGCTTCCTTTTCCTGCTGTTCCCCGAGTGCATTAGTCAGCGTGACGGATGCCTCGATCGTCTGCAGATCCGGAGTCTGAATGCCAACTGCCCAGGGCGCGAGATATACCGATTCGCCTTCCAGAAGGCGCACATGGCGGTAAAGCCCGCTTCCGGTATACCAGCGGCTGTTCGGCTGTGCGTTGTTTTCCACTACGATCTTCAGTTTATTCTTCTCACTCTCGCCGAACTTCAGCCATTTGGTCAGGTCAGCGCAAAATTCGGTGTATCCATAGTGATGCAGGGCTGCCATACTTCCGTTGATCCAGACTTCCGTATTTCCATAGGAGCCTTCTACCAGAAGCAGGAACTGATGCTCTCTCTGCGATTCCTCAAGCGAAAAATACTTTTCGTAAGTACCAATTCCGCCCTAGAAGAATCCGCCGGCGCCCTCTGTTGACGCATCAGGTGTCCGGTCTGTGGAAATCATAAAGTCATGGGGCAGATTCACCGTCTTTTTGTAGGCGGCGCCATTTTTGTCCCGGTACGCGTTTCCGCTGGAATAGGAAAATGCCCATTCCCTGTCAAAGTCGTAACTGATCATTGTAAAACCTCCCGTTTTTGTGTGATATTTGATGTGGATCGGTCCATCCGCATTTGATGCCGGAAAAAAGCTATGGAGAAAAGATGCTGTATATCCTGCGGCTGCCTGCAGATGATTCATGTATCTGTCCGCACCTGGATTATGAATAGATTATAATGCATAAAAGCTTAAGACAACAGGCAAAAATTGTTGTGAAATCCTCGATTTTTTGTGATATACGTGGTATTATGAAATGAGAATTATTTTGTTTTTGATGCTGTTCTGAACTGTTGCTTGAAATTGTAGTTTCATTTGAAAAAGAAAGAATGAGTATACAGGGGGAAACAGAATACTCAGGAGGAGGGGATGGGATGATCGCTTATGATTATATCCTTTTCGGACAGATTCAGAAGACCAAAATAAAGTATTATGCGGAGCACGGAGCGGGACTGAGCTTTCAGGATGCGGTGCAGATGCTGATCGACCGCGGCCAGTATCAGAACGGTATTCCGGAAAAACCGGATTTTTTGTCCTGGAATCTGACGAATGACCGTGAGCTGCGAAAACGGATCGCTCAGATTCCGATCGCCCTGTCTGAAATGCGGACGATTAAGCATGTGGTTCAGAATGACGTCCGCAGGCTTTCCATCTACAATCATGTGCAGATATCCGCGGAGGCCTGTTATTCCGATATGCAGCTGATTTCCGTCAGTTATTTTTCCGTATGTTATGTTCTGGAGGGGAGCTGCCGACTGAAGCTGCTGCGGGAGGAGCGCGTGATGTATCCGGGAGAGCTGTGCATCATTCCGCCTGATGTGCCGTATGCGATTTATACTGTGCCGGAAGATCTGGTCATCAATATCGTTTCTGCCAGAGAACATTTTACGGAGAATTTCAGCCAGCTTTTATACCGGGATAACCTGGTTTCCGCTTTTTCCGGCGCGCTCTGTTTCAGGATGCCAGAGAACCCATCTTTTTTGTCATGCATCCGACGAAAGATATCCGCAGCCTGATCCAGCACCTGTTTGCTGAATTTGTGACTGCGGACAGCTATTCGGAGACCTTGTTTAACAACTATCTGCAGATTTTTTACGCGAATATCATCCGCTGTTCCGAAAATCAGTACGATGCTTCGCTTCCGCGGAAACAGGCCGCCTCGCATACGCTTATGCCGGCGATCCTGAGTTATATCCGGCAAAACTACCATACACTTTCCCTGTCGGCTCTTGCCGCGCATTTTCATTATGACAGCGCTTACCTGAGCAGGCTGATCCGTGAGGCAACCGGAAAAAATTATCGCGAGATGATCACGGAGCTGAAAATCAGTGAAGCGAAAGAGTTGTTGGCTCTCACAGACCGGAGTATGGAAGAGATTGCGGAAACTGTGGGGTATTCCGGCCCGGATCATTTTGGCTATACCTTCCGGAAAGCAACCGGGATGTCACCGCGTCAATATCGAACGCAAAATAAGCCAGGGAAGAAAATGGAACTGTAAAAGGTCCGGGAGAATAAATCCTTCGGACGGATGCAAAACCGCCTGAAAACAGAATCGGAGGGGCGGCAGCAAAAGAAAAGTGAAAAAAGGTCGGATTGAGTAAAAGAAAGAACATGGAAATTTTGACAGAACTTAACTAAACTGGCACTATAGATTTTATGCAGCGGTTTCCATTATCGTTGCATACACGGAATGGAAAGTGAGGATAGCCATGAAAATTACGAACGTCAGAATCAATGGGATTGAGAATCCTCTGGGATATTCTCTGGAGGGACTGACCTGTTCCTGGAATGTCTGCGATACTGCGAGTAAAAAGCAGGCAAATGCGGTCATTGAAGTGAGTGAGCGCGTGGATTTCAGTGAGATCCTGTACAAAAAGGAAGGGGCTGACCTGAAACAGAACGGAGAGATCCTGGAGGTAGAGCTTGTTCCGCGCACAATTTATTATTACCGTGTCCGCGTGACCGGAGACGCCGGAGATTGTGCTGTGAGTGAAACACAGACAATTGAGACCGGCAAGATGGACGAGCCGTGGGAAGCGGACTGGATTGCCGCAAAGAAGGAAGATACCTTCCATCCGATCATGGCAAAGAGCTTTCCGCTGAAAGGAGCGGTATCCCGTGCGAGACTTTATATTTCCGGCGTTGGCATGTTTGAGGCATACTTAAATGGTGAGAAGCTGGGCGAGGAGTATCTGACTCCCTATGTGAACAATTACGAGAACAATATTCAGGTGATCACCTTCCCGGTGGAGGATGGCCTGAAGGATGAAAATACACTGGAGATTCTGCTCGGAAAGGGCTGGTATATGTCTGTGTTCGGTCTGGCGCTTCAGCCGAATAACTACGGCGACCGCATGGCGGCGATTGCCGAGCTGCATGTAGAATACGCAGATGGCACGACCGAAATGATCGTGACGGACGGCAGCTGGGAATACTATGGCTCAGATATTGAGGATTCCGGCATTTATCTTGGGGAGACTCTGAACCGTCAGCTTTGGAATGGGAAAGAGAATCCGAAAAAACCGGTTGAAGTGCTTGCCGATCCGGCTTCAGATGTGGGTACGAAAAATCTGGTAAAATCCCACCTCATGGACCGGATCAGCATTCCGGTTCTGGTGAAGGAATCCATTCCGGTAAAAGAAGTGATTCAGACACCAGCGGGCGAGACGGTGCTGGATTTTGGCCAGAACTTTGCCGGATTTGTGGAATTTGAGGCGGAGCTTCCGGCTGGAACAAAGGTAGTTCTGGACTGCGGCGAGATCCTGCAGAAGGGGAATTTCTACAACGGCAATTACCGTGACGCACAGTCACAGTTTATCTATGTGTAGGATAGGAGAAAGGAAACCGT
>JAJBVF010000391.1 GCA_020859965.1 Clostridiales bacterium | reverse complement strand
CTGCAGGATGACCCAAGAAAGGAAGATGCCGATGGCGCCTCCGATCATGCAGATCACAATGGCCTCCATGAGGAACTGACGCAGGATATTGCCCCGCGTTGCTCCGATGGCCTTGCGGATGCCGATCTCCCGCGTGCGCTCTGTCACCGTCACAAGCATGATGTTCATGATGCCGATGCCGCCGACGAGCAGCGAAATGGCCGCTATGCCGCCGAGCAGCCCGGACAGGATCGTTGTGACCATGCTGAGGGATTCCTCCAGATCGTCCTGATTATAGATGTAAAAAGCGTCCTCATCGTTGTCAAAACGCTCCATCATGATGTCGGTGAGCAGAGTTTCCACCTCCGCATTTGTGTGCCCGGGCGCTGCGCTGACGTAAAACTCAGTGATATCAGTGCTCACGGCAGACGACATGCGAAGAAGCGTAGTGTAAGGGATATAGGCGACGTTTAAGCCGTCAGTAAACAGCGACATGAAGGAACTGCTGTCGTCCTCTAAAACTCCGACGACCGTGAATTTCATGCCGTCAATGGATACCTCCTCCCCGACACAGTCCAAAAATCCGATCAGGCTCTCGGCCATACTCTCGTTTATGACACAGACATAGTTGCTGTTTTCGACGTCCGTTGTCTTTAAGAAGCGCCCAAGGGAAAGACTTAAGTTTTCGACCTCATAGTATCCGGGTGTCGTGCCGTACAAAGAGAGGCTTCCGCTTTCCGAACCGTACTTTACGGTTGCCATCGTGCTAACACAGGGTGAGATCTCTCCGATCTCCGCCTCGTCGCTCCACTCCTCTATGTCAGTAAGCGTGATGGGATTCCCCTTGTCATCATAGATATAGGTCTCGAGCATATCGCTGCCCAGCCCTGACATCACATCTGTAACACTTGAAGTCGCCCCGTTTACCAGACTCACTAAAACAACTAAAGCCACGACTCCGATGATGATGCCAAGCATGGTAAGGAAAGCCCGCATTCTGTTTCCGGCAAGGGATTTTAAGGCCAGCCTGAGTGATTGAATCATGTCGTCACCTCCGATACCCGTCCGTCGAAGATGTGAATGCTTCGGGAGGCCTGCTGTGCGATCTCATTGTTGTGCGTGATCAGAACGATCGTTTTCCCCTGCTTATTCAGATCGAGAAAAATCTGAAGGATCTCATCGCTTGTCTTAGAGTCCAGATTGCCGGTGGGTTCATCGGCAAGGATCAGAGACGGCTGCGTCACGAGCGCCCGCGCAATGGCTACGCGCTGCTGCTGACCACCGGAGAGTTCGGTCGGCAGATGCTTTGCGCGCTGGTCAAGTCCGACCTGCATAAGCGCCTCCTCTCCACGCGGCGCGCGGTCGGCCCGCTTCATCCCCTGATAGATCAGAGGGAGCTCTACATTCTCCTCCGCGGTCAGATTCGGGATCAGGTTGAAGTTCTGAAATACGAACCCGATCTTTTCGTTCCGGATCTTCGCCAATTCGTTCTCTGTATAATCTTCGATGGGGATATCTTCCAAAAGATAAGTGCCGGCATCCGCCGTGTCCAGACAGCCGATGATGTTCATCAACGTGGATTTTCCGCTTCCGGACGGTCCGATGATAGAGACAAACTCCCCCTCATCGATCGAGAGGCTGGCGTGGTCTAAGGCGTGAACCTCCTCATCCCCTACCAGATACATTTTGCAGATGTCTTTCATGACGATCATAGCCATAAATATTCCTCCCGGCCTAAATGCCGGTGATAGATCTCCAGATTATCTTTCGCCGCCGGGGCCGCCCATGTCGCCGCCGGGGCCGCCCATGCCGCCGTCAGGCGCACCTTCCCTGTCTTCGTCCGGCATATCCGGCAGTTCCTCCATATCGTAGGATTCCATATCCCCGTCATCAGAGAAGAGCGCCGCAAATTCACTGTCATCGCCCGGCGTATAAAAGACCACATCACCCTCTGAGAGGCCGCTCGTGATCTCCACCAGGCTGCTGTTGGCAAGCCCTGTAGTCACTTCGACCATGCCGGAGAATTCCTGGGTATCCTTGTCATACTCTGTATATACGTAAGCCGTGGAGCTTGTCTGGTGCAGGGCATCCACCGGAATGATGAGCGCGTCCTCCACTCCCTCGATCGTGATCTCCACAGTGGCTGACATACCGGAGAGCATCTCCGGAGCTTTCGGGAACGTGATCTCAGCAGAATAGTTTGTCACGCCGGACCCTCCGGAAGCCGTCGTGTTGATGGCAGTCACCGTGCCCTCATATGTCTCATCGCCGATAGAGTCGACCGTCACATAGGCCGTCTGTCCCACCGAGAGGGATAGAATGTCTGTCTCATCCACATCGATCGTGATAACCATATTGTCGTCTTTTGAAATGGTTGCCACCGTGACGTCGTTCGTCTCAGAGCTGGCCGCTTCTTCCACGGCAGAACTGTTATCAGATGCGCCTTCATCTATATAGTCCAGAGCGTCAGATGCAAGGTCAGACGATACTTCGGAGGTTACCGCCGAAGTCTCCGTCAGGGTCTCGTCGATGGACTCGACCGTCCCCGCACTGGTTGCGCAGATTCCGCCCTCTTTATAAATACGGATCAGCGTATCAAGCTGATCTGCCAGATCCTGCCGTTCTACAAGGAGTGTGTCATAGTTGGCCGATGTCTCCGTATCCGACAACGTCAGCAGTGTCGTTCCCTCGGAAACCTTGCTGCCCACAGACACCGGAATGGAAGACACCGTACCGGTGTATCCGGTGATCGCCATCGGACTGTTTATGTAAAGGGCCCCCTGTCCCACTTTAGAGCCGCTCTTGGTCTCCACGGTGACTGTCTCCCCGTTTGACGGGCCGTCGTCCGTGATCAGGACTGTCGCCTGTCCGGCTGCGGCGTAGGAAACCGTTCCGTCATACGCTGTGCCGCTGCCCGTCTTAACCGTGACGGAATCATTGACGTGAAGCGAATCTGTATCGACATCCACAGCCATGTAACCGTCCAGAGAAAGCATCATAAGTGCGCCGTCCCGGTACATAACGCTTGACACATCTTCGCCGCTTGATACAAAAATTTCTTTTACACGCCCGGAAACGCTGGAAGTCACAGTGCTGCTCACTGTATCTCCGGCGGCCTCCGTCAGATTCTCATCGAGATCGTCAATGGCCTCCTGCGTATCGGACATCGCTCCCATCAGGGACGCGTTTGTCACAGTTGCGATGAGATCTCCCTGCTCTACGACATCACCTTCCTCCACATAGAAGTCTGTAATCTCAAGCGAAACCGGTACTGAAAGCTCGTCGACATCCTCATCCGTGATCGTGCCGGAGCCGGTCACTGTCGTAGAGATACTTCCCTTCGTCACAACAGCCTCTGCCACCTCGTCAGACGCGGCACCCGCCATATCATCCACCCGGCGTCTCAGCAATACGATCGCCACCGCCACGACTATGATGACAGCAACAAGTACGATAACAATGGTGAGGATC
>JAJBVF010000326.1 GCA_020859965.1 Clostridiales bacterium | reverse complement strand
CTGCCGTGAAACTGCCGCAAGTCCGTCAGATAAAGAAAGAGGTATAACAGATATGTCTATGAATTTTGTAAAAAAACTGCCGATTCCTGCGGAGGTTAAAAAAATGTATCCGCTCCCCCAGAAGGTTGTGAAATCAAAAAAACAACGAGACGCCGAGATTCGCGATGTGTTTACCGGAAAATCCGATAAATTTCTTGTGATCATCGGCCCTTGTTCCGCGGACAGTCCCGAGCCGGTACTGGATTACACACACCGCCTTGCTAAGATTCAGGATAAAGTCGGCGACCGCCTGATCCTGATTCCACGCGTTTACACGAATAAACCCCGCACGACCGGCGAGGGATACAAGGGAATGATCCATCAGCCGGATCCGGAAAAGCGGCCGGATGTTTTTGCCGGTCTGGTAGCAGTACGCTCTTTACATACGACTGTGATTGAAGAGACCGGACTGACCTGTGCGGATGAAATGCTTTACCCGGAAAACTACCGCTATCTCGATGACCTGCTCTCCTATGTGGCGATCGGCGCCCGCTCTGTCGAGGATCAGCACCACCGTATGACTGTCAGCGGCATGGACGTCCCGGCCGGAATGAAAAATCCGACCAGCGGTGACCTTTCTGTCCTGCTGAACTCCGTAGTGGCGGCGCAGGCACAGCACACCTTTATCTATCGCGGCTGGGAAGTCAACACAACCGGCAATCCGCTTGCTCATGTCGTTCTCCGCGGCGCGACCAATAAGCACGGAAATTCCCTGCCGAACTATCATTACGAAGATCTGAAGCTGCTGCATGAAAAATACATGGAGCGCGACCTGCTAAATCCTGCTGTGATCGTGGACACGAATCATTCCAACTCGGGCAAAAAATACCTGGAGCAGATCCGTATCGTAAAAGAAGTGCTCCATAGCCGCAGCTATTCTCCGGAACTGAAAACGCTGGTCAAAGGCTTTATGATCGAAAGCTATATTGAAGACGGAGCACAGAAGATCGGCTGCGAGCCGCATATTTACGGAAAATCCATCACGGATCCCTGCCTTGGATGGGAAAAGTCAGAGCAGCTGATCTATGAGATTTATAAGAAGTGTTAGCTTCACCGCAAAAGTGCGCCTTATGGCGCACTGATTTTTTATGCGCAGAGCCGGCAAGGTGTATTGCGGCTAAAGCCGCACCCGGCTCGCGCGGGCGAGTAGGAGCCGACAGGCCGCCTCCTACTCGATCACACGAGCCGCGTGAGGAATTTATCCAGCTTCCGCTGGACGCAGCTCGGCGCGGCGGATAGGAAAAAGAGACGTTCCCCTATCCGATTCAGTTATTGACGTTCTGCTTTTCATACTATATAATCTCCTATGCACAAAAAGGGAAAATAAAATGGTTTCCACAAGTACACAGGAAACCGTAAAAAACATGAGGAGGAATGAGATTTGAGCAACAAGGAGACAAACAATGGCCCCATCAGCACCAGTGAAAACAAGATGGGCACCATGCCGGTAAACCGGCTTCTGATCACCATGGCGCTGCCTATGATGATTTCCATGCTGGTGCAGGCACTTTACAATGTAGTAGACAGTATTTTCGTATCCCGGATCTGTGAAGATGCGCTGACAGCAGTGTCCATGGCTTTTCCGATGCAAAATCTCCTGATCGGCCTTGCGACCGGTCTTGCAGTCGGTATGAATGCCCTGCTCTCCAAAAATCTCGGAGAGAAAAAATATGAAGCTGCAAACAGCATGGCCATGCACGGCATATTTCTGGCCATATGCAGCTATCTTCTGTTTCTGATATTAGGGCTTACGATTTCCAGAGTATTTTTTGTCGTTCAGGGAGCTTCCGAAAAAATCGCACAGTACGGTCATGATTATCTGTCCATCGTCATGTGCCTGAGTTTCGGCTGTTATCTGGAAATTATTTTTGAACGTCAGCTCCAGTCGACCGGTAAGACGATCTATACTATGTTCACGCAGGGGCTCGGAGCCATCATCAATATCATTATGGATCCAGTGCTGATCTTCGGTATTGGAATTTTCCCAGAAATGGGGATCAAAGGCGCTGCGGCTGCGACAGTTCTCGGACAGATCGTAGCGGCGATTCTGGCTATTATTCTGAACGCAAAGTTCAATGATGAAATTACACTCGATTTCCGAAAATTCCGCCCCAAAATGAAATCGATTGGAAATATCCTCTTTATCGGAATCCCGTCAGTAGTCATGGTCGCTATCGGATCTGTGATGACGTTCTGTGTCAATAAGATTCTGGTCATGTTTTCTTCTACTGCGGTTGCGGTATTCGGTGTCTACTATAAACTTCAAAGTTTTGCGTTCATGCCTGTATTCGGGATGAACAACGGTATGGTACCCATCATCGCATACAACTACGGTGCCAGAAAGCCGGATCGGATCATGAAAACAGTAAAGCTTGCGATGGTTTACGCGACCTGCATCATGGTACTCGCCTTTATTATTGCACAGACGATTCCCGGAACACTGCTCGGACTCTTTAGCGCCTCGGAAGAGATGCTTGCCATCGGTATCCCGGCGCTCCGGAGAATCACCATCAGTTTCCTGGCGGCAGGCGTATGTGTTATCAGCGGTTCCTTTTTCCAGGCGATGGGGAACAGCATATACAGCATGATCGTCTCCATCATGCGCCAGCTCATCTGCCTGGTTCCGCTGGCATATCTTTTTGCACAGACCGGGGATGTCTCAATGGTATGGTTCGCATGGCCGATCGCGGAGGTTGTCTCTCTTTCCTGCGGTCTGTTTTTCCTGAACCGGGTAAACAAAAGGGTCATCCGACCGATGAGAGAGGAATGAACAAAACGGAAATAAGCCGGAAAAAAGGCAAATACCCCGATTCATTCGCATAAAGCATTATGTACTGGAGAGACCGGATTTCATATTTGCAAAAAAGCCAGGGATTTTCCCTGGTTTTTTTCTGTTCGTATCTATATATCAGGCTGCCGTATATCCGCGTAGATCTTCACAATTTCTTTTAGCAGCTGCACAACGGAATCCATCGCTTCTACTGTGATATGCTCATATGGACCGTGAAACGCATGCCCGCCCGTCCCAAGATTCGGACAGGGCAGCCCCATAAAGGAAAGCCTTGCTCCGTCTGTGCCGCCGCGGATCGGTACCGTGACCGGATCCAGGCCAACCGTCCGGGCAGCCTTTTTTGCGTTGTCTATCAGATGCATACAGGGCTCGATCTGTTCCCTCATATTGCGATACTGTTCACAGATAGAAAGTCTTACCGTCCCTTTTCCATATTTTTCGTTTAAAAGCTTTTCTATATGCCGGAGCATCTCCAGTCTGCAGCGGTACATCTGGGCATCGTGATCCCGGATGATGTATTCCAGCCTGGCTTCTGATACCTCTCCCTCCATACTGCACAGATGAAAAAAGCCTTCATATCCTTCCGTATTTTCAGGGCTGTCTCCGGATGGAAGCATAGAAT
>JAJBVF010000046.1 GCA_020859965.1 Clostridiales bacterium | reverse complement strand
ATCCTTGGAGTGAGCGTGGTGGTAAGTGTCATTTCGTTGCTTCTTTCACGAACGATCCTGACGCTTTTGAATACGCCGGAGGTGATCTTTGCGGACGCACTTTTGTATATGCGGATTCTCTGCGGCGGGATCGCTTTTACGGGATTGTACAACGGGATCGCAGCGATGCTGCGGGCACTGGGGGATTCCACTACACCGCTGATCTTTTTGATCGTTGCCAGTATTCTGAATGTGATCGGAGACCTTGTTTTCGTACTGGCATTCGGACTGAGTGTTGCAGGAGTGGCGCTTGCAACTATTCTTGCACAGTTGATCGCAGCATTGGGCTGTCTCGTGTATGCGGTAAAGAAAAATCCATATTTCAGGCTGACGAAGGAGAATTTTAAGCCGGATTCTTTCATTATTAAAAAATGTATGAAGCTTGGCATTCCGTTTGGGGCGCAGGGATCATTGATCGCGCTTTCGTGCGTATTGCTGCAAAGTGTGATCAATCGGTTTGGAGAAGATGTTATTGCCGCGTTTACGGCGACTTCACGGATTGAGCAGCTGGTACAGCAGCCTTTTAATTCTCTGGGGACAGCGCTGGCGACTTTTACCGGGCAGAACCTGGGTGCGGGCAATACAGAACGTGTAAAAAAGAGCTATCGGAGCAGCAGTATTATCGTTGTGATCTTTAGCCTTATCATGCTGGCACTGATGTTTTTGTTTGGAAACAATTTTATCCGGCTCTTTGTCGACGACGCAAATGTGGTCGGAATCGGCGGCCGGGCGGTTCGCATTACTTCGCTGTTTTACATTCCGCTTGGCATGATTTACATACCGCGAAGCCTGATGAACGGAGCGGGAGATTCTGTCTTTGCTTTTATCAGCGGTCTCGTCGAAGTGATTGGACGCGTCGGCTTTTCTCTGATCCTCTCGGCGATACCGGCGCTTGGCTACTGGGCGGTCTGGTACACGACCGGGCTGACCTGGCTGATTACCGGTATCGTGTGCGTGGCGCGGTATCTGCAGGGCAAGTGGATGCATATCTCGCTTGTAGAGCGACCGTAGACTGCTCATGTGCCTGGAAGGACAAAAGGATATAAAGTAAAAGAATGGTCTTGACAAACAATTCCTCATTCGTTAAGATAACTACAGAAATCAGGAATCGATTTGAAAAAGAAGTGATACAGGTTTTGAGAAAGAGGAGTACGCATCGCGTCGCAGGCAGAGTGAAAGGTTCACAGGCTGGAAGACCTTTTGGAAGGATGGATGCGGAAAGTGGCTTTTGAACTGAATGGCTGAAGCTGATTGGGTGCAGTTTGGAGAAGTGTTTCCGGAATTACGGCAGACATCAGATCTGAAAAAGGTTTTTGAAAAGCTCAGTGAGTGTGTAGGACATTCCGGGATTTCCCGTTACAGAAAGAGAGATATGGACTGGATAGACCTGTGCGCAGCAACGCAGGAGGCAGCAGTCTGTAAGAAAAGGTGGTACCGCGAGACATTCGCCCTTTGTATGCATGTGTATACGAAGGGCTTTTTCATTATAAGGAGGAGATTATGAGCAAAGAACTCGCAAAGACGTATGATCCGAAGGGACTTGAGGATCGGATCTATCAGAACTGGATGGACAAGGGATACTTTCATGCAAAGGTAAATCCGGACAAGAAACCGTTTACGATCGTGATTCCGCCGCCAAATGTGACCGGTCAGCTTCACATGGGTCACGCACTGGATGAGACGATGCAGGATATCCTGATCCGTTTTAAGCGGATGCAGGGATATGAGGCGCTTTGGCAGCCGGGGACGGATCATGCCGCGATCGCGACGGAAGTCAAGGTCACGGAAATGCTTAAGAATAAGGGAATTGATAAGGATGAGATCGGCCGCGAGGAATTCCTGAAGTACGCATGGGCGTGGAAGGAAGAGTACGGCGGAAAGATCACCAATCAGCTGAAAAAGCTTGGCGCTTCCGCGGACTGGGAGCGCGAGCGTTTTACGATGGACGAGGGCTGCTCGAAGGCTGTGGAAGAGGTCTTTATCCGTCTCTACGAGAAAGGCTATATTTACAAAGGCTCCCGTATTATCAACTGGTGTCCGGTCTGCCAGACCTCGATTTCGGACGCTGAGGTAGAGCATGTAGATCAGGACGGCTATTTCTGGCATATCAATTATCCGGTTGTCGGTGAACCGGGACAGTTTGTGGAGATTGCGACGACCCGTCCGGAAACTCTGCTTGGCGATACTGCGGTGGCGGTGAATCCGGAAGACGAGCGCTACACGCATCTGGTCGGAAAGATGCTGGAGCTGCCGCTGACTGGCCGTCAGATTCCGGTGATCGCGGATGAGTATGTGGACAAAGAGTTTGGGACCGGCTGTGTGAAGATTACTCCGGCACATGACCCGAACGATTTTGAGGTGGGCAAGCGCCACAACCTGCCGGAGATCAATATTTTAAACGATGATGCGACGATCAACGAGCTGGGCGGCAAGTATGCGGGGATGGACCGCTATGAAGCGCGCAAAGCGATGGTAAAAGATCTGGACGAGCTGGGACTTCTGGTAAAGGTCGTTCCGCATTCACACAGTGTCGGGACACATGATCGCTGCAAGACGACCGTGGAGCCGATGATCAAACCACAGTGGTTCGTGCGCATGAAAGAGATGGCTGAGCCGGCGATTGAAGCGCTGAAGCGTGGAAAACTCAATATTCCGGGAGCCGATCTGGCAGCTGAGGCGGCTATGGAATCTGATCCGGCAGCAGACACAACAGCAGAGACAGAGCAGGCTGCAGTGGAAGCGGGACAGGAGACAAAAGCTAACGCTGACGGGAAAGCATCTTCTGACTTTGAGGGCACACTGACCTTCGTTCCGGATCGCTTTGACAAGACGTATCTGCACTGGCTGGAAAACATCAAGGACTGGTGCATTTCCCGTCAGCTCTGGTGGGGCCACCGGATACCGGCTTACTATTGCGGCGACTGCGGAGAGACAGTAGTGTCGCGCGAGATGCCGAAGATCTGCCCGAAGTGCGGTGGTGTTCATTTTACTCAGGATGAGGACACGCTGGATACCTGGTTCTCCTCCGCACTCTGGCCATTTTCCACGCTTGGCTGGCCGGAGAAGACTCCGGAGCTGGAGTATTTCTATCCGACTGACGTACTTGTGACCGGATATGATATTATTTTCTTCTGGGTGATCCGTATGGTCTTCTCCGGGATCGAGCAGACCGGAAAAGTGCCGTTCCACCATGTGCTGATCCACGGACTCGTGCGTGATTCCCAGGGACGCAAGATGAGCAAGTCCCTCGGAAACGGTATCGATCCGCTGGAGATCATCAATCAGTATGGCGCGGATGCACTGCGGCTGACGCTGATCACCGGAAATGCACCGGGCAACGATATGCGCTTCTACATGGAGCGGGGGGAGGCGTCCCGCAATTTCGCGAACAAAGTAATGACCACTTACAGATTTATCATA
>JAJBVF010000245.1 GCA_020859965.1 Clostridiales bacterium | reverse complement strand
CCTGGACTACTTCTCCTTTTTTCTCCATCACTATGAAGGTCAGCTCAACCAGCGCATTCGTTCTTTCCTCCGGCTGGACGTGACGGACGGTTATGACCCGGAACGATTCCTCGATATAAAGCTCTCCTGTCTGGAGATCATGCTGCAAAAGCTGCCAGATTACGATCCGGAAAAGGGAGCAGAGTTTGCGACTTACATTTACCCGTTTATTCGGGATGCATGGCTCCAATACCGTATGCAAGAGGAATCCTGGTCAATCTCATCGTTGTCTGCATATAAAAACATCCGTCGTATGGCGTGGCTGTCCCACAATACAAACGCTCCCCTCCAGAGCTTTGCCAATCAGCAGCAATGCGACATTGCACTCGCAGAGGAATATCTGAAAGCCTCCCGACAGCTTCGCAGCCGTCAACCGTTTTATGTGACCAGTCAGGACGAGGATGGAGAGGAAACCGGCGAGGATGTGACCCGTGACGATAGCTGGAATTATGCGGATATTCTCTGGAACGGAATGCAGGCGACAGCAGTACAATCTGCCTTTGCCAAGCTGGATTATCGGGAACAAATGCTTCTGGAAAAGCGCAACGCCATCTGCATGACCTGCGGACGGGTTAGCCCTCTGTCAACAAGATCGACCTTTGAAGAACTGGCGATTCTGTTCGAGGGCAGCGGCGCCAGCGGAGCAGAACGGGCATATGCTCGTGCGCTGGACAGGCTGACCCACAATCTGGTGGAGGATGGTGCGCTCTGTGTGGTCGAATTGAAACGAAAATCTCAACGGAAAAAGGGCAAAAAAATTGCCATCGCAGTCTATGAATATCGTGCAGACTACGACGGCGAATGGGGCGAGATTCAATTTGATTTTGTTCAGGGAATAGCAGAGATTTTGAAGCTGGCAGAGCTGGACACGGTCAAAAGCAACGCCTACGCAAAGCGGGTGATCTCACATATTTTATCGCTGCCTGTGGACGATCTCCCGAAAAAAATGACGCTTCCCTTAGACCGAAAGCGGGCATCCGCTGCGACGGGGACGGGTGAGAGATATACCTTTCTCAAACGGCGGAATTTTCAAAGCCGCCTCTCCCCGCAGCACCTTTGAAAGCGGCCTCTTTTGAGAGGCCGAAAAACTGCATATGACAAAAATGTACCACACGAATGTGCCACGCAGTTTTGCCGCCGTTCGAGAAAGGTATAACACACTAGACTTTCCGTGCCGGAAAGTCGTGTGCCAAGGGGCTCTGCCCCTATGGAACCCCAGTCACGCCCGCATCAGCAGGCGTGCAAATGTGCAAACCTCCAGAGCAGTTTTTGCACATTTCAAAGGAGGCTCTGCCTCCTCTGGACTCCACCGCCAAGGAAACGCTGTCCCCTTGTATCCCCAGCCAACAGGGATGCCCTCGCCCCTATTGGATGACCCTGAGTCAAAGGGACAGTCCCCTTTGTGATTCTGGATAACGTTTGCCAGCGAAACTCCTATAACGGATGAAACTTTGGATTCATGTGTTCAAACGTACAGATTTGTTTGAATCCCATGCCTTTCAGTTCGTTCATCGTTTCCGGTATATAAACACCAAGGTGTTCCCGTTTATGGCTGTCGCTACCAATCGTCAGAATCTCACCTCCGAGGTCACGATACATTCCCAGAATTTCTCTGCATGGCGTCATGTCCAGTCCATACCGATAACAAGATGTGTTGACCTCAATCCCCTTGCCGTCTGCAATCACCCTTTTTAAAATCTGCTCAATGATATGTTCTACTTGAGAGAACGGGAAATCGCCGATCGGGTCATACCGCGAAATCAAATCCATGTGCCCCATAACGCTGTAGTTATGGTAATTCTCAACCAGAGACAGCAGTTCCCAATAGTATCGCAAATAAAACTCACGCTGGGTATGGCCCCGCTGGAAGTCGCCTGTCCAAAACTCTTTGTCCTCGACCTGGTGGACGGAAAGCAGAATAAAATCAAAGGGATAGCACCGGAACAACGCTTCATATTGCGGGATGGTGTGCTGCTGTATGCCAAATTCTATTCCCAGCCGAATCGTGATCTTATTATTATATCGCTCTTGCAGCATATGGATTTTATTCACATAATGGGGATAATCTACATTAGCAAGAGGTATTCTTTCCGGTTCTCCGGCGCCGCCTTTTCGATAGAGGATTCCTCGTGGGTCATCCCAGTCCCGTTTGACGCCATAGTCCACATGATCCGTGAAGCAAAGTTCGTTCATTCCCATTTCCAATGCTTCCTCTACAATATCTTCCATCCGATAGTCCGAATCATCACTGAATTCAGAATGTACATGATAATCTGCAAACATCATTTATGACCTCCTTTCAGCTTTCCGAACATCACCTTCATCAAAACCAGAATGACCAGGAGATACAACGGCAAAATACCGATGCCGATATTATTGGCGATTGTTCCGAACAAAGGCGGCATAAGACAGGTTCCCACGTAGGCACTGGCCATTTCCACACCGATGATCGCCTGAGATCGTTCTGCGCCAAATTGTTCCGGCGTAGCGTGAAGCATACAGGGATAAACCGGCGCGCAGCCCAGGCCGATTAAAATGAACCCGGCCAGTGCAAATCCACTTGAAAATGGGATTAGCAGTACCAGACACCCTAAAGCTATGATTCCTTGTCCGATCCGAACCATCTGCCGGTCATTCCACCGCATAGTCAAAAATCCGCTGAATGCTCTTCCGATGGTGATACCAAGATAAAACATGGAGGCAAAGCTGGCGGCCTGCTCCGCCGAAAAGCCCTTTTGCAACGTCAGATAACTGGCTGCCCACAGCCCTGCCGTCTGTTCAATCGCGCAGTAGCAGAAAAAAGACACCATGACAGCTTTTGCACCGGGCACAGAAAGAATCTCCGAAAAGCGCATTGCCTTTCGCGGCATCCCTGACGACACGGCCTCCACATCTCCTTTAAGAGATTTCCATAGCGGCAGACTCAGCACAAGAATGATCGTCAGACCAATCTGTAAAATCGAAATGATGCGGTATCCACTGTTCCAACGCAGGCCTCTCGTCAGGACAAATCCCATCATATAAGGACCCGTGCTGGCACCAATTCCCCACATACAATGAAGCCAACTCATATGTCTGCTTTTATAATGAAGTGCCACATAATTATTCAGACTGGCATCCACACTGCCTGCTCCCAAACCATAGGGAATTGCCCAAAGGCAAAGAGCCGGAAATGAATGGGAAACAGAAAAGCCAAACAAGGCAAGCGCAGTCATACCTACACTGAAAGCCGTGACTTTTCCGGTTCCGAACCGAATCGTCAGCTTGTCGCTTTGCAGACTGGAAATGACGGTTCCCAGGGCAATAATCATGGAGATGATTCCCGCATAGGAGACCGGAACCGAGAACTCGGGATAGATGGAAGGCCATGCGGAACCGAGCAGCGCATCTGGCAGGCCTAAACTGATAAAAGCTATGTAAATAATAAACAAAAGCAA
>JAJBVF010000490.1 GCA_020859965.1 Clostridiales bacterium | reverse complement strand
GTTGATATACTACAAATCCTACTTCATGGATTTCTTCAATACACTCGATGGAGATGTGCAAGAGAAAATCTTGTACATGATTAATATGCTCAAGACTCAGCCACGCTTAAGTACCAAAGTGGTGAGATTGATTCGAGATGGGTTATTTGAATTGAAAATCGAATATGAAAGTAACATATACAGGTTTTTCTTTATTTTTGACAAGGGTAACATTGTAGTGCTCTTCAATGGCTTTACTAAGAAGACGCAGAAAACACCACCAAGAGAAATAGAAAAGGCTTTAAGGATAATGAAAGAATATTATGAATCAAAAAGAGATGGAAAATAAAGATTTACATAGTTTAGACGAATTGCTCGATCAGCGCTACGGGGCTGTGGGTACCGAAAGCCGAGCTGAGTTTGATCGTCAAAGTGAGTTGTTCTACTTTGGACAAATCATACGGGAGACTCGTAAAAAAGAGAAGATGACCCAATCTCAACTTGCAGCTTTGGTTGGTACCACCAAAAGCTATATCTCGCGTATTGAGAAAGGCTTAATTGAGCCTGGAATTACTCTGTTTGTGAGAATTCTCAACGCATTGGGCCTGCGAATGGAGATTACTACTCCTATTTGCTACACTTGACCAAAGAGTGTAATTAGGGTTCAAATTAAAATTAAGCTTCATTCTCGGGTATACCCGGATGACAACCCCTACGGGGTAGCCATCCGGGCGACCTCCATATTTAACTTCTAATTGGACTCTTACTTCTCAGGGGAATTTAACGGAAATGAAGTCTATGGATTTTCTCGGCCATGGGGCCAGAGTAGGGGTAGGGTAGCGAATCATAGGGAGCCGGTGCGGAAGTTGGTTACGGGCTTGTGGGAAATTGAATGTCTCCAACTCAATAGAAGCTTGCCGCATCGCCACCTCCTTAGGCCTGTTGTGATAATTCCTAATCAAAAATGTAAATCAGTGATAGATAATGGATATACTGCGCAGGGAGCTGAATGAGATATATCTTGGGCAGGGGCTTGGAGAGGAGCATCTGTCTGAGCAGGTGGTGCGCGAAGCGTTGCGGAAGGCGAGGGCTTTTTCGGAATTGTCAAAATGCAGCGTGGTGGTGACGGATATAGCGAGCGACAAGTCGTTTTTCTACTCGGGACATATATCCGACTTTATGGGTCTTACCGAGAGCCAAAAGGCTCAGGAGGAGTTGGCGTCGAGCGATGAGGATTTTCTTTATGCCAGGATGCACCCCGAGGATTTGGTGGATTTGCGAATGTTGGAATATGAATTCTTCAAACTGGCCGACAAGGCTCCGACAGATCGCAAATTAGATATTCAAGCTTATGCCACTGTAAGAATGGCAACCGCTGAAGGCCGCTATGTGAGGATATACAAAGGCACCCGAGCGATGCAGCTGTCCCCCGCTGGCAAGCTATGGCTTATGCTATGCACTTATGACTTGAATCCGTATTATGAAGGTGGAGGCACCAACCCGGTGATAGTGAATATGCGCACTGGCGAGGTGACTCATCTCTACTTTGATAATCAGCGCAGCCATATCCTATCGGAGCGAGAGAAACAAGTGCTGAGACTGATAAGGGGCGGCAAGCTGAGCAAGGAAATCGCTGATGAGTTGGGCATCTCAGTGAATACCGTCAGCCGCCATCGGCAAAAAATCTTGGAGAAATTGTCGGTCGACAATTCGATTGAGGCTGTCAATGCTGCAGTGAGAATGAGGCTGCTATAGTCATAAATGACTATTGTACGCGTGGCCTAAAGCCTGTAACTTTGCGGCAAAAAGAATATGAAAAAGGCATTATTCATTTTGCTGTTGATGGCCTACAACTCGCTTTGCTTTGGCCAACAAGCCGGGTTCAGTTGGCCCAGCGCTACCGTCTACTTCCTAATCACTGACCGCTTTGTCAACGGCGACACAGCCAATGACCAAAACTATGGCCGCATCAATGATTACGGCGATGGGCGGCTCAATGCTGCTACTTTCCATGGCGGAGACCTCAAGGGCATATTGCAAAAAGTGGAGGAGGGTTATTTCGACGCTCTGGGCGTGGATGTAGTGTGGATGACTGATGTGTACGAGCAGATCCACGGCTGGCAGCCGGGCAGCGGAGGAGCTGTCAACGACTTCCCGCATTATGGCTATCATGGGTATTATCCCTTGGATTACACACAAATGGACAAGAATTATGGCCCCATCGCCGAGATGCGCCAACTCGTTGATGCTCTCCATAGCCGCGGCATACGCGTGATGCTCGGCGCCAACATCAATGACCCAGGTTATCCTACGTTGCTCGACGCTGTGCAGTACGGCTTTGCTCCCACCGATGGCATGACTGCAGAGCAAGCAGCAGCTCATAATCCTGATTGGAATTATGAATCGTGGGCGCAATTTCAAGATTGGCCTAAGTGGTGGACCGACGCCTGGCTGCGCACACCTGCTGAATCATGGGACCAGACCGACAAGCAGACCATGACCCTCTACGGCTTGCCCGATTTCAAGGATGAGAAGACCGAGAGGGTAAAGCTCCCTATCTTTCTGAAGGAAAAGTGGGCCCAGGAGGGTGCCTCTAATGATGCTTGGGTGAATCCTTCGGCTCGCCATCTGCGCAAAGATATGCATTGGGCGCCGGCGGACTTTGTAATAGCTTGGATAGCATCGTGGGTCGAGGAATTCGGCATTGATGGCTTCCGCTGCGATATCGTGGAGTATGTGCATGGAGATCGCTGGCGGCAATTGTATGACGCATGCAATCTGGCGCTTGACAAGTGGAGAAAAGCCCATCCCGATGACCCAGCCTCGACCTGGACGGATGCCTTTTACCTTACTGGCGATTTTGATAATGCCTATATTGACTATAAGCCAGATTATGCCAACTATGGGTTCTCGTCGATGGTGAATTTCTATTTCCCTAAGCGTGGCGATTTGGATGGGATAGTGCCAGTGTGGCGGATGTATGCCGATTCGATAGCTGCGCATCCGGGTTGGCATTCCTTCAATTATCTCAACAATTCCTACCATCGCGATGCTGACTTCGCCAATATGACGGATTGCCTGACTACCTTGCTTCTCTCACCTGGGGTGGCACAGCTGTTTTATGGCGATGAGACGCGGCGAGATGTCAGCCATTGCCCGGCCTTGCAGAATGTCGACAGTGACCAGGCCTTTCGCGCTGACATGGATTGGGACAACATCGATGTCAATCTTTTGAATCACTGCCAAAAATTGGGCCAGATACGCCGCAGCCATCCTGTGATTGCTACGGGCCGACAGATTACCCTCAATCCTCACACCTGCGCTCGCATCTCTGATAATGATACCCTTATTATCAGAGTAAAACCAATCCCAAACGACCCAATACCCGTATCCCCTCTCTTTCCCGATGGAATAGTGCTTACAGATCTCTACACAGGCGGGAAATCCCCAGTGATAAATGGCACCGTCTCCTTCCCCTCCTTCCAAAACAATGTCGCCATCCTCGCTAA
>JAJBVF010000026.1 GCA_020859965.1 Clostridiales bacterium | reverse complement strand
CACTAAAGTCGTTTGCTATAACAGCCATAAGGAGGAACGAATCGTTTTGTTTAAACAACTGAGGAAAAGATTATCCAGACCCTCTGTGAATTCACGTATACTCGTTCTCATCATTGTTGCAGTGCTGCTTGCGGCTGTCATCGTACAGCGCCTGTTTTATCTGCAGATTGTTATGGGCGAGTCTTATCAGGAGGATTTTTCTCTGTCCATTCTGAAAGAAAAAACCATCAGCGGCGCCCGCGGCAATATCTATGACCGAAATGGAGTAGCGCTTGCCTACAATGAAATATCAAATTGTGTAACGTTTGAGGACAATCAGACCTACGATACGACGAAGGAAAAAAATCTGACGATCAACAGTATCCTTTACCATATCATTAAATTGATCGAGGAAGAGGGCGATTCTGTAGATTCCGTGGTTGAGGACTTTAAAATATCTTTACTGGATGACGGAAGCTGGGCTTACAACGCCAGCGGCTACACGCTGAACCGGTTTAAGGCGGATATTTTCGGAGAGTCCAATATCAGTGACCTGGAGGCAGATGAGCTGAATATTGAAGCCGGAGATCTGATGGAGCTTTTGTGCTCGGATGATTATTATGGAATCCTTGATGATTCTATTACGGATCAGGAGCGCGAAGAGTATGATCTGCCTACTTCTTATACAGATGAAGAAGTTCTCCAGCTGACCGCACTTCGGGCAAATATAGCAGCTTACAGTTATCAGCGCTATCAGGCAGTGACAATCGCGGAAGATATCAGTGATCAGACAGTGGCTCGTATTCTGGAAAACATTTCGGAATATCCGGGTATCGATATTTCGGAAGAATATACGCGTGTTTATGACTACGCGGAATGTATGGCCGGGCTGATCGGTTATACCGGACAGGTCTCCTCCGAAGAACTGGAAGAACTGCATGAACTTGACAGTTCTTATTCATCGACGGACATTGTCGGCAAATCCGGTCTGGAGAGCGTGTATGAAACAACTCTTCAGGGCACCAAGGGCTATGAACAGCTTTATGTGAACAATGTCGGACAGACGCAGGAAGTCATCTCTCATGTTGACGCGAAGGCCGGGGACGATCTGTATCTGACCCTTGACGTTGAGCTTCAGCAGGCTGCCTACCAGATGCTGGAGCAGGAGATTGCCGGCATCCTGTATTCAAAAGTGATTCCCGTCGAGGAGTATGATACGGAAAACCTGACATCTGCGGATGACGTATATATTGCCTATTACGATCTGTATTATGCTCTTTTTGAAAACAACATTCTGAGCGTCAGCCATCTCCAGTCTGCGGACGCCTCAGACAATGAGCAGGCGGTCTATCAGGCGTTTCTCACAAAAGCTGCGGAGATTTTTGAAGTAATCCGTCAGGAACTGCTCTCGGATGATCCGACCATATACAGTGATCTGGATGAAGAATATCAGGTCTATGTTTCTTATATTGTCAATGACATGCTTATGGACGATACCGGCATTCTGAATGAAGAGGCGATCGATAAAACAGATGCTACTTATCTTGCATGGACAGAGGATTCCAGTATCAGCCTGAAAGAGTATCTGACTTATGCGATTTCCCAGAACTGGATCGATGTGTCAAAGCTGAATGTAGAGGATGAGTATCTGAACTCGGATGAAATGTATACCGCAATCGCTGACTATATTGCGGATTACCTGTATGAAGACGATGATTTCTGTCGCCAGGTTTATCGATATATGCTGAAGGATCAGCGTATTACCGGTGAACAGATCTGTATGCTGCTTTTTGACCAGGGAGTGCTGGATATGAATACCAGTCAGTATGAACGGCTGGAGAGCGGTTCTCTGGACGGATATACCTTCCTGATGGACAAGATCAACACTCTTGAGATTACGCCATCCCAGCTCGGTCTTACCCCCTGTTCCGGCACAGTTGTGATCACAGATGTAAATTCTGGTGAGGTGCTTGCCTGTGTCAGCTATCCGGGTTATGACAACAACCGTCTGGCAAATGACATGGACGACGAGTATTATTATCAGCTTTTGAACAACAGTTCCTCGCCATTTTACAGCCGGGCTACACAGGAAGCGATTGCTCCAGGGTCTACTTTTAAGATTGTCTCCGCGGCAGCAGGCGTTTCCGAAGGAGTGATTTCTATCAATGAGGGGATTACCTGTACCGGTACCTTTGATCTGGTAGAGCCGGAGATCAATTGCTGGCTGACCACCGGTCATGGGACACTTACCGTTGCTTCTGCGATTACGAATTCATGCAACTATTTCTTTAATACTGTAGGGTATCGGCTCTCCTGTATTAATGGAGAATATGACGATGATACCGGAATTGAGCTTCTGACCAAATACGCTTCTATGTTCGGTCTGAATGAAAAGTCTGGTGTGGAAGTTTCAGAGACCTCTCCGCAGATTGCAGATTCCTCTGCTGTGCCTGCTGCTATGGGACAGTCGAATCATGCATTTACCGCAACTCAGCTTGCACGTTACGTAAGCACGATCGCAAACAGCGGTACAAGCTATTACCTCACACTTGTGAAATATACGGCAGATTCCTCGGGAACGATCCTGGAGGAAAATGAACCGGATGTGGGAAGCACGGTAGAATTAAGCGATGAGCTGTGGGATGCGATACACTCAGGTATGCGCGGCATGGTTCAAAACAGTGACGCTTTTACCGGATTCACCGGTGTAGCAGTTGCCGGCAAGACGGGTACGACACAGATCACGACCAGTCAGCCAAACCATGCGACTTTCATGGGATATGCGCCCTATGACGATCCGGAGATAGGAATTGTTGTGCGTATTGCAAATGGATACACTTCCTCGAATGCAGCAGCTCTTGCACGAAATGTGATTTCGTATTATTATGGGATCGACGACGCGGATTCTCTGATCACCGGAACAGCTTACAATGTTGATACTGATACAGAATGGGAAGATTGACCTCAGTTGTTTTGGAATATTGGGATAAGACAATGACCATCCTGCTGTCACGAAAAATTTGAAACGACTTATATCGTTTACTATATTAAATAGGAAAAGAGGGAGTCAGATGGAACGCAGCGCAGTTATTCTTAAAAGTAATCCATACGGTTTGATTGTAAATCTTTCTCCTGATCTGTCCTTTGATGAGCTTATTTTGGCAGTGGAAGAAAAATTCCGGGCTTCCGCCGGTTTTTTTAAAAACGCAAAGCTGGCCCTGACCTTTCGGGGCAGAGTCCTTACGAAAGAGCAGGAATCACGTCTTGTGGATGCGATCGTACAGAATTCTTCCATACAGGTTCTTTGCCTGGTAGATGAAGAAAAAGAAACAGCTGAGTATTACAAAAAAGCTGTGATTCACGCTTTGGAAGAAAAGAAGGACGAGGATGGCCTGTTTCATCGTGGCACATTACGTTCCGGGCAAAAGCTGGAAAGTGAGAAAAGCATTGTGATCTTAGGAGATGTCAATCCTGGCGCACAGGTTACTTCAAAAGGCAATATTGTTATCC
>JAJBVF010000342.1 GCA_020859965.1 Clostridiales bacterium | reverse complement strand
TTGCTCTGTTTTGCACCACGATATGGAGTTTACACAGAATTTGGGACAGACCCGCTCTCGGTTAGGTGTTCTAACCGAGAGCATTTTATGCTTGTTGCCTGTTACTGAAAGCCGTGCTGTGTCCGCATGTCCTTACACCTTACATAAAGCCTCATACTCTGCAATCTCTTTTGCCTGCTTACTCTCAACACTTCCGCCAATTCATTCAGCGATTAGTTTCATAATCGTCCGGGTCAACACCGTAATCCGAACCATCATTGCAGTAATCACGCTAATCATATCTACTGGAGGAAATGGAGAATGAATCAAAGTCATCGAAATCGTCAAAATCGTCATCTAGCGGTTCTTCTTTTGTACATTCCTCAAAAATCTTCATGGCAAGCCATTGTTTGCCAAAATCTGTTTTTCCATCCCGATTGAAGTCAAAGAGGCCACCAAAGGGATTAAATCCGCCTTTTTTAGCCATAAAACATTCTTCCTTCTTCAATCAGTCCATTCTACCACTGCCTCTATTTAGAATCTGATCTTCAGCTTGCTTGTGAGATTCTTCTCCTTGAGCCATGCCAGGACATTAGGGGTCAAATCCAAGACCGTGGCCCGCTGAGAGGAGACCTTCTTTAAGAAGTCCTCAATCTCGGGATTCAAAGAGAATTTATCAGCAATTCGCTTCGCTTCCGTCACATCGGAAACCAAGTTGTTTACTGCCTTGATGGACAGATCTCCGGCAACCGTCTGAGTAATGTTGTCAGCCAGTTCCTTTGCCCGCTTGGGGTCATTTGACAGACCGCCAATCATAGATAGGTAGCCTTTCGACCCATCAGAGTATTTTTGAGCAGCATCACGCCATATAATTTTGATTTGCGTTGCAACTGCGTCGCCCTCGGATTTCAGAAGTCTAACGGTTTCCAAGGTCAGCTGCATTTCAGAAACGCCATTGCCGCAATCGTCGATGCAGGCCAGTAATTCACTACGGGTAGGCTCGTCCATAAGCGGTGTGCTGACAATGCCTTTTTCTTTCATGGCTACAGCACAATCAAGGAAGCCCTTAATACTTTCAGTAGCCTGGGCAAGCTGAGCCAGAGCTTTTACATAGGTCTCAGCGTACTGCTTGCTTTCGATTGTTGCACGGCGTTTTTTGATAGCAGAGGTGCTATTTTTGATTGTTTCAGTTAGCAGCATTTTCCTACACCTCCATGTTTTCAAGCTGTGCGTAAAGAGCTTCCATAGAGGTCAGCGCAGCCTCAGACAAAGCATCTGTACCGGCGAAACCACCGGTTGCAGCTATGTCTTTCCGGGCCTTAGCTCCCTCTTGATCAGCCTTTTGAGCAATCGTCTGTATATCACGCAGGAATCCATACAGAGCATTAAGTGAATTTCCAGAATATGCGGTCAGCTGCTTTACAGCAGATGCAGTGGCCGCATCGTTAATCAGCTTCACATGCTCCAAAATGGTTTTAGCTGTTTCAATGGGCGGTTTTTCATATTTAACTCGCAATTCTGTACTGCCCATAATGCCATTGGCTGCGAACACAGAGAACAGGTCTTGAATAGCCGCCAAAGCATCAATAAGATTCTTCTGCGTAAGTTCGCCAATATACTCTTCAAGCTTGCCAACAACCTTTGCAGCTTCCTTGGTATCTGCAGCCATAGCTTTCTTAACGCTTGGGTAGAGTAATTTCAGCAGCGTAGCAGAATTATACAGAAGATGCTTCTGAGGGATGCTACCGGGCAATTTTGCTTCGATGTCCCAATCGGCAGCCATGAGTCTTTCAACGGCAAGTACCAGTTCATCCGTTCTAAAGCAGGATTTTGTGTTGGGGTTAACAGCAAAGTGGACAGCACCCATTGTGGTTGCGGAAGCCTGCTTTAAGAAAGTCAATGCACTATCGAAATCGGTCTTTCGGTTAAGAACGAACTGGATCATATCATTCCATTCACGGGTATCTCTCTTGATGCTGTCATCTTTCTTAAAATCCTTGAACAGAGATTTGATAACAGCATGGGGAGAACTCGTATCAACCTTTTGACCCAGGATACATGCCTTGAGATATTGGATTGCAAGACACCACTCCAACACGGGGAGAGGATCTTCGCCCTGCTTGGTGGCAGTAATTTTTTCGATAATTTCAGCTTTTCTGCGTGCCAACCACGTAATCACCCGTTGCTGCTAATATGCTGCGGCCTCGAAATCCCACCCCTTTGCATAGTTCAGTTCATTCAAGGCCATCAGCGCATCACGACTTTCGGAGCTTCTGTCCATGTAGACAATAGCCCTATCTACATTGGTGGGCGTACTCTGATCGTCGATGTAGTAGCAACCCAGGTCGGAAAGACGCTCTTCTGCAATATAGGCCGGGATGTCAATATCTTGCCAGTTAATTGCACCACATTGTTTGGAATCACCACGGACAAGAGTACGGAGCCAAACACGATAGTCAGCATCGTATTTCAATGTCTCACCCTTGGTAAACCATGCTGTGATGTCATTCTTGAATTTAAGATAGTTCTTGGTGGCACCGTCAACAGGAGGTTTCGCTTTCGAAGGCTCCGGGGTAACAGGCTGCTGAACAACTGCGCCACCACCGGTTGTGATCGGCTTGGAGGCAGAGTCCAGGGATACTGCTTTGCCTGTGGATCTGTCAACGATTTCACCGATACCCGTAAAAGTCTGCAGGCCGACATCTGCAAGGAAGGCTTGGTTAAGGCCACCAAAGCGCAACGTTCCGTCGGCCTCTTTGATGCCGGATGCAGAACCGTCACCCCAAATAGCAAAGACGGCTTTCAATCGGTTCTTGTCATCGGAACTCATGCTCTCCAAACGGTCAATGGAGGAGCTATGGGGGTCATTGGACATCTGAACGTTGCTGGGATTGATTGGGAAATACCATCTGTCCCCATACAGCTTTCCGTCGAAATACTCTTTCAGCTGAGCATGGATAACATTCTTCAAGAACATTCTCGGGCTCTTTGTTGCCAGAGCTTCATACAGAGACAACAGCGCATGACGGTTAAAGGGATATAGTGTTACCTTTTTATCACCAATAGTCGTGGTTTCCCATTCACACGGGGCCGTAAAATCGCTGATTGGCAAATCGCTCAAATCTGCACCGGAGTCCGTCCAGCTGCGGAGTTCTGCAGGGTCGCAATAGATAGCGTTCAAATAGCGACCAGCCATCTGGACGATAAATTCGTCAGTACCATAGGAACGATCTGTAACTTCGATTTGGTGTGTAACACGGTCTTTGAAGTTACCTCTAAACGCATAATAATAGTCATTTGTAATACCGATTACCGAAGTCACCCGGTACAGATCGGCATAGTCACCGCCATGCTCATAGGAAAGGGCCGTGATAAGCTCCTGGTCGATACCGGTAAAGCCGGTGAAGTCCTCGATAAAAATGGTAAGGTTTTTGCCTTGCTTTTTCAGATCACGGCGCAGCTGAGCAAAGATTGTCTCAGCGTTTTCGCTGGAAATATCAGCGCAACGCTGAATGACCTCTCTTG
>JAJBVF010000329.1 GCA_020859965.1 Clostridiales bacterium | reverse complement strand
ACGTCGTAAAGATAGGAAATCTGATATTTTTCCAGTGTTTCTTCTGCGGAAAGGCAGTCAGCCAGATAGAGCACATCATCCGCAGTCCGAAAACCCAACATATCAAAGGAATGCCCCGGTAGCGAAATCTGCTCCATGCCCTCCGGCAGACAGTCGTCGGTCAGATATTCCGCATTGCTTTCCTGAGCCATAAGAAACTTATGCCGCAGATCGGCCGGCGCACAGCCGCCATAAAGACAGACCGACTCCAGAACCGGGTGGCGCGTAAAGCTGCATTCCATCCCCGGGGCATAGATCCTGCAGCCGGTCTGTTTCTGCAGATATTGATTCCCGCCGATATGATCCGCATGAGAATGTGTATTGTAAATCGCTTTCAGCTTCCAACCGTTGGCGTCCAGTATCTGCCGTACCTTGCGTCCGGCATTTTTATCATTTCCGCTGTCGATAAGACAGACTTCGTCGTCACTCAGCTTCACCAGCCCGATCTTCGCGGGGCTTTGAATATAATAGCTGCTCCCTGCAGCATGTATCAATTCGTACATTTTTAAAATCTCCTGTCAAAATAGTTTTTATCCGGTTCTTTTCCTGATATTTTTCTGACATTTTAGCATAGCATTCTGACCTGTGCAATCGACAGAATTCTCTTTTCCAGCGTTATCCGTTTTATCATTACAAATCAGGCCTACTCCGTCTGCAGGACGAGGACATCTCCCGGCGAAGGCGAAAAGAAAAGGCGTAAAGACAAATATCAGGCCTGCGTGCCTGTTGCAGACGTAAAACGTAAAATTTTCAATTCCCTGCACCGAAAATGCTATCTGGCAGCATCTAATAAGTGTATACTGAAAAAGAGAAAAAGGCCTTTGTCTCAGAAGGGAGTACCAATGCAGATTTTAGTAAGAAAAGCGCAAAAGGGAGATGCCGATGCATTTGTCGCATTGATTGAAAAATGCAAAACCGGCATGTACCGGATCGCAAAAGGCTATTTTCAGTCTGAAGATGATGTGGCAGACGCGATTGCGGATACGGTGCTTGCCGCCTGGGAAAATCTCCCGCAGCTTCGAAAAGCAGCCAGTTTCAGAGCCTGGCTGACCCGTATTCTGATCAACACCTGTAACCGGATGCTGCGGGAACGCAAAGACTGTGTCAGTGAAGAATATCTGCCGGATAACGGGTACTGGGATGAAGCATACGGTAACATTGAATTTCGGGAAATGCTCTCTTCCTTCCCGGAGGATTGCCGTACCATTGTACAGCTCTATTACGGCGAACAGTTCAATACGCGGGAAATTGCGAACATCCTTGGCATGAATGAAAATACGGTCAAAAGTAAATTGCGCCGAACCCGAATCGAGATCAAAGAAAACTACATTTGCAGTCTGTGACGAATTGGAGGCCAGCTATGACAATGATAAAGAATGATAAAGATCAGAAATTAAGAGAAATGCTCGGGCAGGAAATCCTTGTATCCGATACAGTCAATCAAAAACTTGCAGACGTATACGCATCCATTCGCGCCGAAGGAAGGCCTGTAAAGGAAGAGAAAGCGAGGCGCTCCCTGTTCTATCGTCTCGCGCCGGGTACGGCTGTGGCTGCCGTTATACTGGCTGGCAGTATTTTCTGCGTGAGCAATCCGGCTCTCGCAGCAAAGCTTCCTCTGATTGGTCAGCTCTTTGCGGAGCTTGGCGACGTCGCCAGCTTTTCCGGAGACTACAGTGAAGTGGGAACAGCCCTGACTGAAAACACCTGCGAAGAGGGTGCGACCGACGAAATATCGGAAAAATCGGAAATATCCAGAATATCGGAGATATCTCAGATATCCACTTCTTCCGATGGCATCACCATGACACTCTCGGAAGTTTACTGCAACGAAGCCGCCCTCTATCTCACGCTTGAGCTGGATTCCGAGGCCCCCTTTGAAAACTACCTGGCCGACGAAAACGGAGCGCCGATTCTGGCGCTGAGTGGAACGATGGATTTCAGCTTTAACGGAGAAACACAGGAGCTTCTGGAATACCTCGATGGAAAGCTGATCGACGAAACCACCTATATCAGTCTGCTGCGGATCGATCTGCAGGCTGTTTTGCAGGATGATACCGAATTTCAGGAGGCAGTTGAAAATGCCGATCTGGCATATGATTCTGAAGCATACGATCTGTACGGGGATCTGATAAAGGACATTGAACTTCCGGAAGAATTTGAGTTTCAGATAACTGTAGAGCAGATCATCGGAGATCTCGAGGATTCCGCCTCAATCTATGAAGCCGCCGGCGTGGAGGAGCCAACCGAAGATGAGCTTCAGGCCATGTCGGATGAAGAATGGGAATCCTGGATGCAGGAGCTTTACGACAGCGTACCCGATTACAGCACCTATCCAAACTCCTATGAAAACTACTGGTACGAAGGTCCGTTTTCTTTCAACATCAGCGTAACTGTCGATACCGAAGAAAGCGTGACCATCGCTGTCGACAAAGCTTCGGACGAATCCTGTTATGTGAAATCCGTAACCAGGACACCATTTGAGCTGTATGTCAGCGAGGTCAACAACCTCTATTTAGCTGATCACGTGCTTGTCGTGCTTGACGCAGACGGCAAAAAATTGCCAAACGGTTCCGCCGGAGGTGCTATGAATGTCTTCCAGACAGACGGCTATGATCTGACCAGTATCGACCTGTACAGCATCACTTGGGATGACTGGGAATCACTCAAAATCAAAGGCACCTATTTCGATGAGCACGAGACAAACGAAGATGGCCAGACGCTCAGGGAAGTACTGGATGAGAATTGTCTGTATCACAGGACGGTAGTATTTGAATAACCGGATGCAAGATAGTTTTACCTCATACTAAAGTGTGCGGCATTTAGCCGCACACTTTTACACTTCCTGCAGCATCCCGGCTTCAATCTCTCGCACCTTTTGCACTGAAATATCCAAAAAAGAAGCTTATGAGACTTTCGTATTCCATCTTGTACATCCAACAAAATTCTGCTATCATACCGATGGCACGCGCAAGCGTTCTGCCGGAACAAAGGAATAGAATAAGTTTACAAAGGAGAGTCCTGTTATGATAAAAAACATTATTTTCGACATCGGAAATGTTCTGATCGACTACGATCCGACCTCTTACATGAAGGGATTTGGCTTTTCTCTGGAAAAAGAAAAACGGATCAAAGAGACAGTTTTTGATGGTCCTCTCTGGCAGGAACTGGATCGCAGCATAATGCCGTTTGAACAGATCCGCAGAGAGTTCGCTGCCCTCACCACGCCCAAAGATCGGGAAGATCTGCTCCGCGTATTTGATTCTTCTTATCAAACGGTACATAAAAGGGACTCCGCAATTCCGTGGATCCGCTCTATGCAGGAGCGCGGATTTGAGACATATTATCTCTCCAACTATTCTGACTGGATGCTTAATCTGACGCAGGACGCGCTTGATTTTCTTCCGCTCATGCGGGGCGGTCTGTTTTCCTGTGAAGTTGGTCTGCGGAAACCAGAGCCGGAGATTTATCA
>JAJBVF010000090.1 GCA_020859965.1 Clostridiales bacterium | reverse complement strand
CATTTTTTACTATAAGAAATTTTCACTTCCCGACACTTTTCCCGCACTTTTTATTTCGCTCTTTTCGATAGTTCCTCCTTTTAATATTCCTTTTTCCTTGCAAGCAAAAGGGCGCCAAGTGTGACAGTCAGCGGAACGGACAGCACTATTCCAAAGCTGCCGGAAAGCCCCTGCATGATTGCAATGCCAATGTTATTGGAATTGATGAGTTGCTGATAGGGGAGATTGTATGCGTAATCCAGCATTAATGTGCTGGTACTGTTTCCCACAAAAGCCAGAATCAGAGTATTGCTGTCTGTCCCCATCATATCCCGGCCGACGCGCATCCCCGCGAGCCAGAGTTCTCTGCGATTAATGTTTTCCCGTGCCGGATTCTTTTTTGCGAAGTCTGTCTGCGCTTTTACATCATTATCGGGGATTTCTGAAACGGTGCCCTGTGTTTCTTTGGTGGAATCCGGGCTACCAATGGAGGCATCTTTTGCCGCCCACATCTGCCTGGCGATCTCATCCATTGCACTGGAAATCGACATTGCCACATCCATGGTCGCGCCAAGCGCGGAAATCAGCAGGCCTGAGAAAAGAAGTCCGCCAACCTGAATTCCTTTTACATTCCAGAGTGTGAGCAGGCTTTCAATGTCAGATACATTGTAGCCTGTGATTCCGGAGGCTTTGCTGAACAGGATTGCCGTTATTCCTGCGCAGAGAATTCCCGTTACTGTCCCACCGATCGCACAGATCGTCTTTCTCGTCGCGCCGCCAATCAGATACATCGTGATCAGCGTGGTGATAAAGCAGACAAACACTGCCACCCAGAATGGAGAATAGCCCCGGTAAATCAGTGGAATATAGAGGAAAATCACACTCACAAAGGTAAAGATCAGACCAAGGCTCCCTTTGACTCCCTGTTTTCCTCCCACGATGCACAATAGCAGCAGGTAGAGCGCGGCAAAAATATAGATGACCCACTCACGGTCCTTCACATAGACACTCGCGACTGTCACATCTCCCGAAACACTCTGCATGACGATCACATGCATCCCGACTGTACAGGCTGCGCCAAACAGGTAGCCGGAGCTGCTGGTCATCTCAAGCACTTCCCCCTTGCGCACGCCTGTGAGCATCTCAACCTTCACCGTCTGCTGTCCGGAGCGGGAGCCATCCGACTGCAGATTATCTTTCACGATCTCCGTGACCACTCCCTTTTCAAACGTCTGGCCGCTGCGGTTCGCCAGTTCTGTGATCTCCACCTGATTCGCCCACAGGATCAGTCCGATGAACGCCGCCAGCAGCAGCAGTGGTATGATAATCTTTGCGATTTTTTTCTTCATGATCTATTCTCCTCGTACATAATTTTTCCATGCGCCGCTGGACATTCAGCGCCTGGCTCTGCGATCGAGTAGGAGGCAGCTTGCCGACTTCTACTCGCCGCGCGGGCTGCGTCCGGTATCAGCCGGAACACTCCTTACGCAGCTCTGCGCATAAAAAACGGCGGGTTTTGCTTTCGCAATCCCGCCGCCCATACTTCCATAGCTCACACCTGTCCGGCATACCCGATCCGTATTACTCTGCTGTCTTTACAATCGTGAATGCCTCGTCAATCGTCTCCACTGTGCCGTCATCCGTAATCTGATAAGTCTCTACCGAGAAGCTGTCAGATGTCATGGTAATCACAGAATAGCTCGGCAGCCAGTTCTGACTTCTTTCCTCGATATAGTCCTGCTGTGCTGTGATCAGCTCATAGAACTTGGAACCACTTGCGGAGTTCGCTGTCAGATAAAGGATACCTTCCGGATCTGTTACGGTGTCTCCGTCCACATCCTCGATCGTATAGCAGATGTTGTCATCCTGGAATTCAGCGAGTGCAGCTTCCGCTTCCTCATCGCCCTCTTCCGGACTCAGTTCAATCTGCTCGCCGCTCTCTGTGTTTGTCGCATGATCCCAGTCATAATCCGTTCCATCCTCATTCAGAGAGAACTCATAGCTCTCATGCTCCTCGCCATCGCCATACAGAAGCTTTGAACGGCTGTAAGTATGGTCATGACCCTGAAGCACTACGTCGATATCATATTCATCAAATACCGGCGTCAGCTGTGTACGAAGGATCATACCGTCTGTGTCAGAGTGATCAAGACCGGTACCATAAATATCCTGGTGCATGGTAACGATGCGCCATGTCGCATCTGGATAAGCAGCGACTGCCTCGTCAACTGCCTGCTGATGCTCTGCTACATTGTAATTGTTTGTGTTCAAAACGATGAACAGGCCATCGCCGTAGCTGTAATAATAATCGCCGCCTGCAGTTGTCGTACCGAGTTCTGTCGCATTCGGATTATTGAAATGATACGTATAATCTTCGTTCAGAGAATCATGGTTTCCGATCGTGGTCGCTACAGCAAGTCCGCTGAGCACATCCGACTCCAGATAAGCCGCATACTCTTCTTCCTTAGCACTGCCGGTCTTATTGACCTGGTCGCCTGCGGAAATGATGAAGTTCAGATCGCTGTTTTCTTCCGCTGCGATCTCCAGTGTACGGTTCCATGCAAATCCATCGTTCTCCGCTGCTGTATTTGCGACTCCGCTGTCCGCTACCAGCTCGCCGTCACCCTGCGTCTGTCCCTTGGATGCGCCGATCTGCGGGTCGCCTACATAAAGGATTTTCACAGTGTCAAAGCTTCCCGTCGTATATTCCTTCACTTCGGTCTGCTCGCCATTTTTCTCAACTGTATAATAATAAGTCGTCTCAGCCTCAAGGCCGGTCACCGTCACATGATTGTAATGGTATGCCACGCCGTCCGTCAGATCAGTGTTCACATCTCCGCTTTCACCGGTAAATGTCTCAAGTGCGTCCGCATCTGTACCAAAATGAACCACAGGCGTCGCATCGCTTCCGGTATTCTCACTGTACCATGCAAAATTGAGCTCCGTCTCATCCGTACCGGGAGTCAGAGAAACCTTCGTATAGTCTGTGGCAATCGTCTCCCATTCGCTCTCCCACTCGCTCCACGCATCGCCGCCCGATACGCTGGAATCATTGTAATGCTCTGTCGCCGCAAAAGCAGTCTGAGCAGACATAGCGGAACCGATGATCGCGGCCGCTGTTACAAAGCTGATAATTCTTTTCCTGTTCATACAAACCTCTTTTCGAATAATCTCCTGCGAAGTGATTGAACTTATCGTAAGCAGCTTTTTCAGCCATCGATAAAAACCTGCACAGTCAGCATAAAACTGATTACAGGAGTTGCAAAACGTTCCCTATAGCGATGAAGGTCTTCTGCAATTTCCTCACAGGAGCAGCCAGCCAACGGAGGGAGGGATCTCTTATGGATGCCCCGCTCTTCCGTTCAAAAGCCGGATTCCTTTGACATGTGGTATTTCGTCATGAAGATTTCCTGGCGCCTCACGGATTCCAAATGACAAGGCGAGTATAACATCTGAGGAAACAAAATCAATAGACTTTACCAAGATTTCTGAAAATTTTACCTGTTTTATACAAAAGCGTGACGTTTTTATTAC
>JAJBVF010000248.1 GCA_020859965.1 Clostridiales bacterium | reverse complement strand
ATAATAGAAGCACGCCGCCAGAAAGCTCATGGTCGGGCACATAAGTCCTACCGTCGCGCAGATGATCGCGCTCTCAAAAATAACCGGATGCGTCTTTGCCGGATCGAAGTTTTTGCAGGCAAGCTTAAACGAACATGGGCTTCCCAGCACACATTCCAGTCCATAGGCAAAGCAAAACTCGATCAGGATCACCGCCCAGATCGGCAGCATCCTGCCAAACATATAGACGCCGCCCTGCGCCTGGATCGCGTGAAGCACGGAATCCGCTCCATTCACTTCCATCAGCGTAGCTCCATTGACTACATACAGGCTGTAAAACACATATCCGTGTACGGTTACAAGCACAGTCAGGAAGGCGAATACCATCCTTTGAAATTGATTTCTCGGCATAATTTTTCCTCCTCTTCTTCATAAACGGGCCTGAATTCCTCCATTTCGCCCATTTTGAGACACAAAAAACACAGGTAACCCACTGCACGTAATCATCTTTCCGCAAACAATGTTCCGTAATCAGATTTACGTGCAATGCACTACCTGTGTCATCATGTATCGATCTATTGATTTATTTAATTGCCTCGGGTACTATATCATAAATTTCCCAAAAAAGTCAAGTTTCAAATTCTGCATTTACGCATACGCCTTCCGGTCGAGCTTGCCATTGTAAGTGCGCCTGATCTGACCGACCTGTTCATATCTCGGCGGCACCTTGTAGGCTTCCAGCCTGTCCGCCAGGAACTGGCGGATCTCTTTTTTATTCAATGTCTGCCCTTCGCGCATTACGACCAGAAGCTTCAGTGCTTTTTCTGTAATGCCATCGTCCACAGCCACACAAATGCAATCTTCCACACCATCGTACGCGATCGCGGCTTCCTCTACCTCTGACGGCGCCACTTTCATTCCGCCGACATTGATGACATCGCCTTTGCGTCCGAGAATGTAAATGAATCCGTTCTCATCTTTATAACCGATATCGTTGGTATAAAAAATCCCGTTCCGGAGATGCTGTTCCGTCATCTCCGGCTCGTTTACATATCCGATCATATTTGTAGCGCTTTTGCAGGCGATCAGACCAGTGTGATCCGGAGAAGAAGCAATTTCCTTCCCTTCCTCGTCCACAATCAGTACCTCAGAATTTTTCGTTTCACGGCCGATACAGTTTTTCAGACCCGGGTTCGCATTGTAGTCATACATGCAGATCATGCCCGACTCGGATGAGCCGTAGCTGTTGTACAGCCTGGAGTTCGGAAGAAGCCTGCAAAGCCTTTCCTTATCCGCCTCCGGAATCGGCGAGGTCGAGGACATAATATAATCAATCCGATCCGCATATTCCCCGATCTTATCCTGCGAAAGCATAAAGATCATCCGGATATAAGCCGGCGGCAGGACGCAGCTGATCTTATCACAGGGATACTCCAGTGCCTCAAAAAAATTCTGCAGATTCATCATGCCGTTTAAGAGATAACACGCGCCGCCGTTTACCAGGGCGCAGGTCAGATTCCGGATCGCGTTCGCGTGGTTCAGCGGTCCCGGAATTACCAGTACAAAATCCGTAGGGCAGGAAACCCCGTAGGTCAGATTCTCGGCAAGAGCAAAAAGCGCACCATGAGACATCTCCACGCCCTTTGATTTGCCTGTCGTTCCCGTCGTAAACAAAATCTCGCCCGGATCCTCCGCTTTGGGAAACGTCCATCCCAGCTGCAGCTTCCCGGCAGAATCCTTCATGGAATCCCCGTTTTCACATACATAATCCAACGATTCCGCAGAATCTTCTCCGTCTTCATTCTCCAAATCATCTGATGCGGAACCATCGCACTTTCTCACGGAAAAAAGCCCGGATATTTCCCTGCTGTCAATAAACACCGACTGGTACAGTTCCGTCACAGCCGGATCATCGCTGATAATCACACTCGCGCCTACTGATGCGGCAGCATTTACAATCCCTTCATTTGAGATCGTCCGCTCCAGAGAAGCCATCACGCCTCCGGCCATATGGATTGCCAGATACAGGACGATATGCTCGATCGTCTGACTGGTTTTCACTACTACTACACTGCCTTTGGAAACACCCTTTGCCTGAAGAAAAGCCACGCAGCCTTTCACTTCCTGTACCAGCTCCCGGTACGTCACTTCCCTGGTTCTTGTGATAAGAGCCTTCTTATCCGGCGTATGGTACGCATGATCAAAAACATATTCTTCAATTGATTTCCACACGGTTTTCGTTTTCCTCGTATTCGTTTATATTATAGTAAACGACATAAGTCATTTTGCTATTTCTTCGCGCTCTGCAGCCGCTCTACCATACGCGCCATGCCAGCAACGGAATTAAAATTCGCCTCTACGATCTCCACATACGGAATCGAAATATCAAATTCCATATTCAAAGTGCTCACAATGCCTAACAAAGTGACGGAATCCAGAATCCCATCGTCCCAGAGCCGTTTGTCCGTCTCAAACTCGATCTCCGGATATTCTTCCTTCAGAATCTCTAATATCTGCTGTTCCATTTTTCCTGTCCTTTCTTGCATTTGAACGCATCCTGGTTTTTCTGATACGCATTCCACGGGTCTTCGTTTTTCTTTCCTTAATCATCCAATGAGGTACCGGATACTTCGTTCAGATAGTATGCCAGCGTCTTCGAAAATTCCCGGGCTGCGTCCCCATTCATATGACCGTCGTAATCGGTGAAATCTTCGATTTCATGAGAAGCTTCAAAGTAATAATCTGTATTGAAATTCAGGCAGGTCACACCTTTTTCCTCAAAAAATTCCGCGAAATACTCATACGCTTCTGTGTAATTATCCCACCAGGTACCAAGCGTTGTCGCCGGGATCGGTGTAATGACTGCCACAAATTCTATTCCGTTTTCTTCGCAGAGGTCAATCGTCTTTTCCAGATACTCCATGTTTTCCTCTACCAGCGCTTCCTTTGTAAAAAGGTTCGGCACGGTCAGTTCAAGGGTGGACGTATCGATCGGATAACTCTCTATAAAGCCGCTCTCATGATATTCCTGCGTATCACTCTTTAAGCTTTCCACGCTGTAGTCGCCCGTAACCTTGCGCAGGAATGTCTCCGATGCCTTCGGCAGTTCATAAGACAGGGAATATTCATACCATGGAAATAGTACCGTGCGGAAATTCGTCTCCGCGATGCAGTCAAAGAAATACTCAAACTTTGTCAGAGACAGCGGATACTCATGATAAAATAAAAGGTAATTATTTCCCTCTTCCTTTTCATTTACAAAATAACCAGGTCCGACCTCATAGATGATCCGTGTGGGGTTCTGCTTTTCAATAGCAAGGCGCACCAGATAGTAAACATCAATCCCATACTCGCCGCCGACACAGGCATTGTGCATACTTCTCCCGGTAATCTCCTCCACCGTATCCGGATCGATCCCCATCTTTCCATGGGAGGTTCCCACAAGAATGTCATCGTACTGGGTTGTACTGATCGCATGGATGTCATTACGCATAAACGTACACGGATACAGCGCCAGATCCAGTCCGTATAAAAGC
>JAJBVF010000417.1 GCA_020859965.1 Clostridiales bacterium | reverse complement strand
GAAATATTGGTATCCTAAAATTACATTTAAAGAATTTCTGAGCAAAGGAGATTAAAGGGTATGAAAAGAATGAAAATGGTTGCAAGAACTCTGATTCTGATGACAATTTGTCTGATGCTATGCGGGATTCCTGTGTCGGCGGCCTCTAAGACCGTAGCGAAGATCGGGAGCAAGAGTTATACATCCCTGCAGAAAGCACTTGACGCGGTACAGAATGGTCAGACGATCAAGCTGCAGAAGAATGTGAAAATAGCCAAAGACGAGTATGCATATACGTCAGCCAAAAAATTTACGCTGGATTTAAATGGTTATAAAATTAAGGGGAATGTAGATCAATATACTACATACTATGTGAATGGCAATGCCTACCGATCAGGTTTTTTGAATATATCCATCGGAGCAAATGTCACGATCAAAAACGGGACGGTTACCGCGGGCGTCTTATGCAACAGCGGTGCAAAACTGACCATTGCGAGTGGTGTTTATAAAGAATCAATAGAAAACCGAGGGACTACAATCATAAAGAAAGGTACCTTTATAGGTTCGGTGAGAAATGGACTATTTGAATCTGATCTGTTGACCGGAACCACAGTAAAGGCTAAAATGACGATAAAAGGCGGTACATTCCAATCGTATGTTTCTAACTATGATCCTTCTGTTATGACGATCGCGGGCGGTACTTTCCAATACTCGGTCAGCAACTCTGGTACGATGGTAATTAATAAAGGTACATTTACTCAGGTATCAAATTATGGTAAGCTTACGATAAATAAGGGTACTTTTTCTTCGTTCTGGAATAATGGCGGCGCTGTGACCATCAATTACGGCGTATTTAAAGGAGATACGGCAGACGCTTATTCTACCGCGATCTATAATCGTTATGAAGACGCAACGATGAAAATAAAAGACGCAAAGGTGACTGCTCAGATCAGTAATTCTCAGAGTGCAAAGCTGGTGATTACTGGCGGTACATTTTCGGCAGATGATAAAAGTGCAGTCATTTGGAATACTTCAGCAACACTCTCTATTAAGGGCGGTACCTTTACCTATACAGGCAGCGGAACCTATAATTACGCGGTGATGGCCGGAAATCTGTGGGATTCCAGTGACACGGGCAAGGTAACTATTTCCGGCGGGACTTTTAAGGTTACTTCCTCGGGTGCTGGGCTGAGAGTAAACGGAGGGACTGTGACCGTAAAGGGCGGAACCTTCTATGGAAATGGAGAAGACTACGGTGCGATTGATGTCTATACAAGCAGTTCGGCACTGAAATTTAAGAATGCGACACTCTATTCGACTTCAACCATTCATAAATCTATTTGCTATTGGTTTGCGTAAAAAATGCATATGCGCTACCATTACTTCCACGACTTGCAGCGCGATCAATTATATTGACCAGGGTGTCTGGAACTGATACATAATAGTTATATTTTTCATTGGATTTGCGGATGGTCTGCGCAGGATATGGCGCAGATCATCCGTTTTTCAGTGCCAAACAGCATCTGTATTCACATTCTGATAATAAAACAAGTTGAAATATAAAACAGGATATGGTAGAATCGATTGAATTTGAAAATCGATCAGGCTGTGGCAGCCCCGTGACGCTTCGGGACTGGTCCTGGACGATCTGATATACATGGTGTTGGAAAGAGAAGAAAGGAGTGCGGCGAGCGTATGAAAGCGTTTCTGATACTTGAAGATGGCACTGTTTTTACCGGTACCAGTATTGGCTCGACAAGGGAAGTGGTCAGCGAGATAGTATTTAATACCTCTATGACGGGTTATCTGGAGGTGCTGACGGATCCATCCTATGCCGGGCAGGCGGTGGTGATGACCTATCCATTGATCGGCAATTATGGCATCTGTTATGAGGATATGGAGTCGGAACGACCCTGGCTGAATGCATTTATCGTCCGGGAGCTTTCACGTATCCCGAGTAATTTCCGTTCAGAAGACACGATTCAGAATTTTCTTTTAAAATATGATATTCCAGGGATTGCCGGTATTGATACCCGCGCTCTTACCAAAATTCTTCGTGAGAAGGGCACCATGAATGGCTGCATTACCACGAATGAGCATTATCAGATGGAAGACATCCTTCCGAGACTCGCCTCTTATAAAACAGGAAAAGTAGTAGAAAAAGTTACCTGCCGGGAGAAATATGTGCTGGAGGGCAATGGCCCGAAGGTGGCGCTGCTGGATCTGGGAACGAAACGGAATATCGCTCGCTGTCTGAATCAGAGAGGCTGTGAAGTGACCGTTTATCCGGCGCTGACGAAGGCGGAAGAGATCCTGGCGGCGAAGCCGGATGGGATTATGCTTTCAAATGGCCCGGGTGATCCGAAGGAATGCGCGGTTATCATAGAAGAGATTAAGAAGCTGTACGCTTCGGATGTGCCGATTTTTGCTATCTGCCTGGGACATCAGCTTATGGCATTGGCGAATGGTGCGGATACCCATAAGATGAAATACGGACATCGCGGAGGAAATCATCCGGTGCGCGATCTTGCGACCGGGCGTGTGTATATCTCTTCGCAGAATCACGGGTATGTGGTGGATGCGGAGCATATGGATCCGGCTGTGGCGGTTCCTGCGTTTGAAAATGTCAATGACGGGACGAATGAAGGACTGGCTTATACCGGAAAGAATATTTTTACCATCCAGTATCATCCGGAGGCTTGTCCGGGGCCGTTGGATTCCGGTTATCTGTTTGACCGGTTTATGGGAATGATGGGATATGGAAATGAAAATGGCATGGCAGGCGCGTCTGCTATGGCAGTGGATGCAGAACAGGATTTGGAAAATACTCAGGAGGTGGATGCGTAATGCCGAAGAATCCGGATATCAAAAAAGTACTTGTGATCGGCTCCGGCCCGATCGTGATCGGACAGGCTGCGGAATTTGACTATGCCGGGACGCAGGCCTGCCGCTCCCTGCATGAGGAAGGGATTGAGGTCGTTCTGCTCAACTCCAATCCGGCGACGATCATGACGGATAAAGACATTGCGGATCGTGTATATATCGAGCCGCTGACTGTGGAAGTGGTCGAGCAGCTGATTTTAAAAGAGCGGCCGGACAGCGTGCTGCCGACCCTCGGCGGTCAGGCAGGTCTGAATCTGGCGATGGAGCTGGAAGAGCGCGGATTCCTGAAGAAAAATAATATCCGTCTGATCGGTACGACGGCGGAGACAATCAAAAAGGCGGAGGATCGCCTGGAATTTAAGATGACGATGGAGAAGATCGGCGAGCCGGTTGCTCCGTCCAAGGTTGTCGAATCTGTAGAAGAAGGCGTAGAGTTTACGCGCACGATCGGCTATCCGGTGGTACTACGTCCGGCCTACACGCTGGGCGGAAGCGGCGGCGGAATCGCGCACAATTACGAGGAACTGGTGGAAATCCTGGAGAATGGCCTTCGCCTGAGCCGTGTCGGCCAGGTACTCGTGGAACGCTGCATTGCCGGCTGGAAGGAAATTGAGTACGAAGTGATGCGGGACGGAGCGGGAAATGTAATCAATG
>JAJBVF010000169.1 GCA_020859965.1 Clostridiales bacterium | reverse complement strand
GGGTAAGAACGGATTATCTGGATGATGCAAAAACACTTCTTTTTGCTCCGCTGCATGCTTCGCTTACTGTAGAAGCGGCTCTTGTTCTTCCGTTATTTTTGTTCTGCATAGTTGCTTTACTTCAATATTGTAAAGCAATGGAAACGGCGGTTCAGTTTGGGACGGCGCTGGCGGATACAGGAAAAAACCTGGCAACAGTGGCTTATGCGGAAACATACACCGGGGAAGTTGGCACGGGTGCGCAGATCGCTGTGGGGACACTCTCAGTTTTTTACGCTCAAAATCGTGTGACGAGCAAAGTAGGGGATACCACATCGGTTAAAAATGTAAATATGGCTCTTTCTTCTCTTATGCAGGAAGATGAAATGATTGATCTGGTATTGACCTATCAGATTCGCTCTCCGTTTGGAGTGATAAATCTTCCGGGTACCTTTTTTATTCAGCGTGCGAGTGTGCGCGCCTGGGTTGGACGTACCGTGGAAGAAAATTCCGGGGAAGCAACAGAAGGTGGTGAAGACGGAGAAATGGTATACGTGACGGCTACGGGATCCGTATATCATACAGATCCTGATTGCACTTATCTGAAGCTTTCTGTTCATGCAGTGGATGCCAGTGAGCTGGAAGGCCTGAGAAATAACAGCGGCGGAATTTATCATGAGTGCGAATTGTGCGGATCCGATTGCGGAAGTACAGTATATATCACAAACGATGGAACCCGATATCATAGTTCACTTACATGCAGTGCTTTGAAACGTACAGTGACACAGGTAAAATTATCGGAAGTTGGAGACATGCATGTCTGTTCAAAATGCGGCTGATTCAAGGCAGAAAGTAATGTATCTGAGAAGCAGCGCGGCAAAGTGTGCAAGTCCCTCAGGCTTGAAAGGTAAACGGAGATGGGGAGTTGCTGAGGGGTTGTCCACTTTGTTCTAATGGGGGAATAAAATGATTCAATATGGGGTAACAGGAGTGATACTTTTGCTCTGTTCTTATACAGATATTCGATATCGAAAAATATACAGGATTATAATTGCATTGCATCTGAGCGCTTCATTGATCATACATCTGGCGGTTGGAAAAGCCTGGATGGTATCAGCAATCGCAGGGATAATTCCCGGCCTGACCTGCCTGTTGCTGTCAGCGCTTTCACATCAGGCATTGGGATATGGAGATGCGTTTCTTATAATATCCTGCGGATTTTCTCTTGGGATGCAGAAGTGTCTGGCAGTATTATTTACGGCATTTTTCTGTGCAGGTTTGTGGGCCTTAGGAATGATCTGTTTCCGGCAGGGGAAGCGAAGAACGGAAATTCCGTTCGTACCGTTTTTGCTCTCAGGACTTCTTTTGCAGGGGGTATAGGAAGGATGAAAAAGATGTGGAAGAAAAAAGGGAAATTCTGGAGAGGTAGTTATACCGTGGAGGCAGCAGTGATCATGTCGATTACAATTCTGGTATTGGGAACATTGATTTTTGCGATATTTTATGCACATGATCGTGCTGTATTTCAGAGTATTGTCTGTGAGATGGCAGCGGCTGGGAGCAGCTGTGCGACAGAAAACGAACAGACAAAGGCAGTGGACGCGGTAAAAAAGCAGGTAAAAGCTTCAAGGTTTCTCGGAAGCCAGGAGTTAACAGGGAGCGCGGCTGTCGGAGAGGATCAGGTGAGTGCAAGCTGGAGCGCGGTATATCCGGTCCCGGGGTTTGCAATGAAATATCTGGCAGGCGGCGAATTGTCCATTGAAACATCCTGGAACAGCATGATTGCTGCGCCGGTGGATACCATACGCCTGATTCGTGGAGCCGGAGAATTGATTACCGGAGGAGATGACTGAGGTGAAAACTGAGTATAAAAGAGATCTCCAGAATAATTATCTGATTCTGGAAGTGGCGGAGGACAGGGCAGATAGAGGATATGGTTTGCAGATGGCTAAGCAGAATCAGGTGAAAGGGCTGCTGCCAATGCATGAATCCAGAAAAGATGGAAAATTGTATCTGTATTATGAAATTACTTCAAAACAGACGTTGGAAAGCTTGTATGAAAAGAAAACGATGGATTATCCGGAGATTCTTTTTATTTTGTCAGAGATTCGTGATACGATGGAGAATATGCGTAAATACCTGCTTTCCCCGCAGCAGCTTTTGTTTGCGCCGGAACTGATCTATGTTTTGCCGGAACATGGTGGTCTGTTGTTCTGCTATTATGCGGAGGAGAATGAATACCCAATCACCCTTCTGGCGGAATTCATTCTGAAACGACTCGAGCATAAGGATCGAATGGCAGTAGCGCTTGGCTATGGGTTTTATCAGCAGGCTACGGATGTAAATTTTAGCCTTTCAGAAACATTGAAAGAAATTCTGGGCGCTTCTGTAGAAAAAAACACTGAAAAAGGAGAAAGTGCAGATAACAGAGCGGGCATATCCCGTAAAGAAGGAACGTCAGCGGGCATGCGATATGCCAACGGGAGAAAATCAATCATGCCTGATATGGATGGTGAATTTGAGGCGAGAGCATATGGCAGGAAAGCGAATGCAGGTGAGGCATATTCAGGAAGGGTGGCTGCGGGTATGTCATATACAGGTGAGATGTATACTGGTGAGACATACGCAGGAAAGAGGATCCCGGATGGGGCATATGCGGGAAAGAAGATTCCGGATGAGACATATGTGGGAAGTGCGGTGAGGGGCGCTGTGGGATCAGAAATCAGAGAGGCTCCCGGCAACTGGTCGGAAGAGATGGATCCGCCGGTGATCCATAGAGAGCGGAAAAAGCATTTGCCCGAAAAACAGGGAATCAGTGAACGGCTTTTTTCCAGAATTCATCCGGCCGTCCTGCTGACGTTTCTCCTTTTATCACTCGCACTTGAAGTGCCGCTTGTGTTCGATTTACTTAGTTATACCGAAGCGGGAGGATGTTTCTTTTTGCTTTTATCTGCGGAGATTCTGTTGAACCATCGTTTATTGAACAAAAAGACAGAAGATATGGGAAAATGGCAGGAGGAAGAAGAAAGCGAGGAATATCAGAAAATCCTGGAAGAAGTCTATCAGGATGAAAGAAAAAGGGAAGCAGAGCCGGTGGAAGAAACATGTTGCCTTGTTCCTGACAAAGATGAGGGCAAGCTGCGCCTGGTTTACCGTTTGGGTGAAAGCGGAATGGATAACCCACCGGAGATATGTCTTGGTGAAAGCCCGATCTATATAGGAAAAATAAAAGATGAGGCAAATGTGATTCTGCAGGCATCTACGGTGAGCCGGATGCATGCACGGCTCACCGTACGGGATGAACGATGCTATCTGAAAGACATGAACAGTAAAAATGGCACGTTTGTAAACGGGAGACGGCTGATGCCGCAGGAGGAATGTGAGATCAAGGAGGAGGATGTTGTCGCTTTTGCCCAGATTGAATATCAGGTAGTAAGACACAGACGAAGGTAGGAGGTACTTGACCGAAATCTGTTTACATCCCGGAATAGTCTGCGGGGGGATTTGCATGTACACGGAACCAGTAAGTATACAGATCTTCAAATCCAAGT
>JAJBVF010000328.1 GCA_020859965.1 Clostridiales bacterium | reverse complement strand
ATTAATAATTAATATGCTCCATATCCGTGACTCAGATAATTCTCTTAGTTGTGTTTTTCCGGATTTTTGCCATCCTTAAACAGCCACTACAGCAGATCTATTAAAATTTCTTACACAGCCGTACACTGCTGTACGTATTACAGATAAAGTTATCCACAATTTTTTAAAAAAATGTGGATAACCCCGATTAATTTTCTTTACTTTTTAATTGAACCAATAAAACAGAGATATCTGCCGGAGATACACCGGCTATTCTGGATGCCTGTCCGATCGATACGGGGCGATATTTTGCAAGTTTTTGTCTTGCTTCCAGTCGAAGTCCGGAAATCTGTTCATAGTCGACGGTATCAGGTATACGTTTTTTCTCCAGCTTTTTGAATTGTTCTACCTGTTTCATCTGACGATCCAAATAACCCTTATATTTTATAGAAATATTAACCTGATCCCGCACATCATCAGGAAGGGAGGGTCGATCCTGGTCAATATCTGCAAGCATATCATAAGAAAGCTCCGGACGACGGATCAATTCTCCAAGAGATGCTGAATTCTTTAATTCTGTACTCTCATGCTTTGCCAAAAGCTCCTGAACTTCCGGATGATCACCAACGAATGTTTTCTCGACACGCTCGATTTCTTCTGCAATCTGAGCTTTCTTAACAAGCAGGTTTCGGTAACGAGTTTCATCAATCAGCCCAATTTCGTATCCTTTTTCCGTAAGACGAAGATCCGCGTTGTCCTGCCGGAGAAGCAGACGATACTCAGCGCGCGATGTCATCATACGATACGGCTCGAGATTTTCCTTAGTGACAAGATCATCAATCAGTACACCAATATAAGCCTCGGAACGATCCAGTATAAAGGGATCTTTTCCCTGAATCTTCCGGGCGGCATTGATCCCTGCAATCAGCCCCTGTGCAGCCGCTTCTTCATAACCGGAGCTTCCATTAAACTGACCGGCACTGAAAAGACCGCTGATCTCCCTGAATTCAAGAGACAGCTTCAGCTGTCTGGCGTCTATACAGTCGTATTCGATTGCATAAGCATTTTTTACGATCTGCGCATGCTCCAATCCAGGCACAGAACGATACATTGCTATCTGAACGTCTTCCGGAAGTGAACTGGACATTCCTGAAATATACATCTCATTCGTGTGAAGTCCTTCTGGCTCAATAAAAACCTGATGTCGATTTTTATCTGAAAATTTAATAACTTTATCCTCTATTGACGGACAATATCTTGGTCCGGTACCCTCTATCCGACCCGAAAAAAGAGGGGAACGATCAATATTACTGCGAATGATTTCATGAGTTGTTTCGTTTGTGTAAGTCAGCCAACAGGAAACCTGTTCCTTCTGCACACTTTCCGGATCCGTAGTAAAGGAAAAAGGAACGACTCTCTCATCGCCTTTTTGCTCTTCCATCTTAGAATAATCGATCGATGGCCCCGCGATACGGGCCGGTGTTCCGGTCTTAAAGCGTCTGAGAACGATTCCAAGTGAACGCATCGAATCCGTCAGATAATTTGCCGCAGCCAGACCATTCGGTCCGGTATAATTACTTACTTCTCCGTAAATACAACGCGCCTTTGAATAGGTACCGGCGCACAAAATAGCAGCCTTACAATGATAGACAGAGCCGGAATAGGTTCTGACACCAGTCAGCTGATGATCTTCTACCAGAAGCTCCGTCACTTCAAGCTGTTTAATCATCAGATTTTCTGTCTGTTCAAGAACCTGCCGCATACTTCTGCTGTAATCGGATTTATCCGCCTGCGCGCGAAGAGAATGGACAGCCGGGCCTTTGGACTGATTCAGCATTTTTGACTGGATAAATGTCTTATCTATATTTCTCCCCATCTCACCGCCGAGCGCATCCACCTCACGAACCAGATGTCCCTTTGAACTGCCGCCGATATTTGGATTGCAGGGCATAAGGGCAATACTGTCTACACTCACTGTAAAAATAACCGTTTTTAACCCCATTCTTGCGCATGCAAGCGCAGCCTCACAGCCGGCATGGCCGGCTCCGACTACCACTACATCCACAAATTCTTCCACTACTGCCATATTCTCTACACCCTTTCAGTCCTTACTTTCCCATACAAAAACGGCTGAATATTTCATTGATCAGATCTTCACCCGCCTCTTCCCCGATAATCCTGCCCAGAGAAGCATAGGCGTCCATCAGATCAATGGAAAAGAAATCTTCCGGCAAACACATGGAAATACTCTGAAGCACTTTTTCGAGGCTTTCTTTTGCCTGTATCAGCTCCGATTTTTGTCTGGCGCTGGTAATATAGATTTCATCATTAAAGGAAATCTCTCCCTCGTAAAACATCGTTTTGATCACATTTTCTAATGTGTCAATTCCTTTCTCTTCTTTTGCTGATATTTCAACAAGTGGAAAACGATTTTCAGTAAACGCCTGAACATTCTCCGGATATACAGCGGAAGGTAAATCCGATTTATTAAGCAACACGATTGATTTTTTTCCATCCAGAAGCGAGAGGATTTTCTCATCATTTTCGTCCATAGAGACAGAAGAATCCACCACATAAATGATCAGATCTGCCGTTCGTGCTTTTTCTTTGGCTCTGTCTACGCCAATCTGTTCAATCTGATCCTGTGTATTGCGAATACCGGCAGTATCTATGATATTGAGAGTAATCCCGCCAATCGAGATTGTCTCTTCCAACGTATCCCTGGTCGTACCGGCGATATCCGTCACAATTGCACGCTCTTCTCCTGCAAGTACATTCAAAAGAGAAGATTTTCCGGCATTGGGTTTGCCAAGGATCACCGTCTGGATTCCTTCCTTTATCATTCTCCCATTATCTGCCGAAGAAGTCAGCTTAGTAATGGATTTCAGCAGATCTTCAACCTCTGTTCTGAGTTTTTCCGGATAATCTTCGAGACTATAATGCTCCGGATCATCCAGAGCCGATTCGATAAATGCACACTGATAAAGAATCCGTTCACGGAGCTTTTTTATTTCTCTGCTGACAGAACCTTTCAGCTGGCTGACGGAGCTTTGAAGCGCATATTCATTTTTCGCCTGAATCACATCAATCACAGATTCCGCCTGCGAAAGATCGATTCTTCCGTTCAGAAATGCACGTTTTGTAAATTCACCCGGTTCGGCCGGACGCGCTCCATTTTTGAGAACAGTATCCAGCACCCGTCTGGTCGCATAGATACCCCCATGGCAGTTAATTTCCACCGTATCCTCTGTCGTAAAACTGCGTGGTGCACGCATGAGTGTCACCAGAACTTCATCCACCGTCTGCCCATCATCCTGAATATAACCATAATGAATTGTGTGTGAATCCTGAGCAGACAATTTCTTTTGTTTTCCGGGAGAAACAAAGATTCGGTCAGCAACGGAAATTGCATCCTGGCCGCTGATCCGTATGATCCCGATTCCTGAACCGCCAACAGCTGTGGAAATCGCCGCAATCGTGTCATTCGACATGAATCCTTCCTCCTAGTATAATAATGGTGTAGTCGATAAGGACTACTGGTTGATAGTTACA
>JAJBVF010000158.1 GCA_020859965.1 Clostridiales bacterium | reverse complement strand
TACAAATAATATTTCTCTTAACAATGTTTCATGCCGCGACACGGCAAAATGTTTCACGTGAAACATTTAGAAAGATTTCACAGAATTTTGTTTCACGTGAAACATTTATGGGTGGATAAGAATCTGGAATCGTGATATACTCATTTGGAGGCGAAAGGAACAAAGAAAGTTTTATGGGAAGAATCATAGCGATCGCCAACCAAAAGGGCGGCGTCGGCAAGACAACTACGACGGTTAATCTGTCCGCCTGCCTGGCTGAGCTGGGCAAAAAGGTGTTGACGGCAGACCTGGACCCTCAGGGGAATACGACGAGTGGCCTTGGGATCGACAAGGATGATCTCGAGAACACCATGTATGAGCTGCTCCTGCAAGATTGCGCCGCTAAGGACGTCCTGATCCACACAGACATCGAAAATCTTGACCTGATCCCGGCCAATGTCGACCTGGCGGGAGCCGAGATCGAGCTGATTGATAGAAAAAACAAGGAATACATTCTGCGCAATGAGATGGATTACATCCGGGATGATTATGACTTTATACTCATCGATTGTCCGCCGTCACTAAACATGCTCACCATCAATGCCATGACGACGGCAGACACGATCCTTGTTCCGATCCAGTGCGAGTACTATGCGCTGGAGGGCTTGAGTCAACTTATGTATACCGTTGAGCTGGTGCAGCAGAGACTAAACCCCCGCTTAAAAATGGAAGGGGTTGTTTTTACCATGTGCGATTCGAGAACAAATCTCTCCATGCAGGTGGTAGAAAATGTCAGGAACAATCTGGATACCACGATCTATGAGACGATCATCCCGAGAAACGTCAGACTGGCCGAGGCGCCGAGTCATGGGCTCCCGATCAATCTGTACGATCCGAGATCTGCCGGCGCGGAGAGTTATCGCCAGTTGGCGGAGGAAGTGTTGGAAAGAGAGGAAAAGGCGTAAGATGGCGGCAAAGAAAAGCGGGCTGGGAAAGGGATTGGATTCTCTGATCTCAAAAAATGTGAATACAGAACAGTTAAACAGGGGGTTGGCCAAGGAAGAGGCCGGCAGTGAGCCGGTGATACAGGTCAAGATCTCCAAAGTGGAGCCAAACCGGGAACAGCCGCGCAAGAGCTTTGACGAGGAGGGCCTTGCCGAACTGGCGGACTCTATCCGGCAATATGGGATCATACAGCCGCTTATCGTACAAGACAAGGGGAAATACTACGAGATCATAGCCGGAGAACGGCGTTGGAGAGCAGCCAAACTGGCGGACGTAAAGGAAGTGCCGGTGATCGTTCGCGATTTTTCCGATCAGCAGAGTATGGAGATCTCTCTGATCGAGAATATCCAGCGGGAAGACTTAAACCCGATCGAAGAAGCCCAGGCCTATCAGCGGCTGCTGGAAGAGTTTCACTTAAAACAGGAAGAGGTGGCACAGCGTGTCTCCAGAAGCCGGACCGCCGTGACGAACTCCCTGAGGCTTTTAAAGCTTTGCGACGAGGTACAGCAGATGGTCGCCGACGGACTATTGACCGGTGGACATGCCAGATGTCTGATCCCTGTGGAGGATGCCGGGCTGCAAAAACGTCTGGCGGATCAGATCGTGGAGCAGAACTTAAGCGTCCGTGAGACAGAACAGCTGGTCAAGGCGCTGCGGGAAAAGAACGGACAGACCGGGAAGAAAAAGTCCGGATCCGACGACAAGATGGACGCGATCTACGCGGATCTTGCGGGACAGATGCGGCAGATCCTTGGGACAAAAGTGTCGATCCGAAGGAAAAACGAGAATGTCGGGAAGATTGAGATCGATTACTATTCCCCGGATGAACTGGACCGCATCCTGCAGCTGATCCGAAGCATTGACAATGCGTAAGCTACGTAAAGGAGAAAAAACGTGAATGTTATAAATAGATTGGATTTGGAACAATTGACAGGAATGCATGCGGGAGTATATGTTCTCATTTTGCTCGTTGTAGTGGTAGTGCTGATCGTTTTGCTGGTCAGGAACACACGGCGGCTCAATGATCTGACAGCCAGATATGATGCGTTCATGCAGGGCAAGAACGGCCAGTCTCTGGAAAACATTCTGCTGGAGCGGATCAAGCAGGTAGACCGTGTTGCCGACTCTGAGGCTGAGAACAAAGCGCAGATCCAGACCATTATGGAGCACTACGATCAGACTTATCAAAAACTGGGTGTGGTGAAATACAATGCGTTCAATGAGATGGGCGGGAAGCTGTCGTTTTCGCTGGCTCTCTTAAACCGTGAAAATGACGGGTTTATCCTGAATGCGATGCACAGCCGGGAGGGCTGCTTTACCTATATTAAAGAGATCGTAAACGGAAAATCCGTTATCGTTCTCTCGGAAGAGGAGGAAGAAGCGCTCGACATGGCTTTAAACGACACATATAAGGTGGAAGAATGATACATATATTTTTCAGATCGATCGGGTTTCACGAAATGACGGAAAATGCAGATGTATATAAGGTTGTGGACGACGTGATCCGCCATCCGGATGAGCAGTATGTGGACCAGGATTCGTTCGGGAATGACTTTGCGTGCTTTTCCAAGTATGTGGGAAGTGATATGGGCATCTCCGTCTGCGGAAGCTTTACCCGGGATGACCGGTTTCGGGTTGAGTATTACTTTCCGTTTTTCCGCGGTACCCATGTGTCGACCCGGGAACCGGTGGACATAGAACGCCAGGCGGGGAACGAGTCTTTTTACGGAATCTGCGATGAGTTGAAGATGGGGATCCCGTTGATCTTCTACATCAGCAACGTGGGAGACGTGTTTCGGGACAGCCGATGTGGCGGGCAGCAGGTCGCGGAGGGCAATACCGTACTCTCCGGGCTGGCACATCACGGCAAGATCCTGTTCCCGATCATGCACAATGAAGAGACGGCTGAGATCCGGCAGAAATCCTCGGAAAAACGGATGACGCTGATGCAGCAGGCCAGGGACGGGGACAAGACCGCAATGGAAAATCTTACACTGAGCGATATGGATCTGTACGCATCCATCTCCCGCCGGGTCGTCAAGGAGGATGTGTTAAGCATCGTGGAGAGCAGCATTATCCCGTACGGCGTGGAGAGTGACCAGTATACGGTCATAGGTGAGATAGAGGATGTGTATGTAGTCCGGAACCAGATCAGCAATGAGAAGGTCTGGGTCCTGACTTTGCTTTGCAATGATCTTGAATTTGATGTCTGCATCAACGAAAACGATCTGCTCGGAGAGCCGGAGGTTGGGCGTCGGTTCAAAGGGCGTATCTGGATGCAGGGCTATGTAAATTTTAAATATTAAAGACGAGGGAGAGAAGCGGTATGTTAAAACAAGTATCTGTGTTTACTGAGAATTCAAAGGGAACCTTCCAGAAAGTGACGGGGATCCTGATGGAACGCGGTATCAATATATGGGGCTCTGTCACGAATGACAGTGCCGAATTCGGTATTATCCGGATGATCGTGTCCGATCCGGAGGCAGCATATCAGGCACTCGATGAAGCCGGCTATATGTGCCGGAGGACCAGTGTCTTGGGCGTGGAGGTGCAT
>JAJBVF010000301.1 GCA_020859965.1 Clostridiales bacterium | reverse complement strand
TATTAATCCCTCAGCCCGGATTATTTTCGGCATGCATGCCGGAAAAGCCTGCCCTTTATACTGTGTCCCTCTGGTACGGTCATAGATCATACCGGTGTCAAAATCAATTTCCACTTCATCCCCCGCTTCAATTGCCTGCGCCGCTTCCGGACATTCAATAATCGGCAATCCGATGTTAATCGCATTCCGGTAAAAAATCCGTGCAAAAGTCTCTGCGATCACGCAGCTTACCCCAGCAGCCTTAATTGCAATCGGCGCATGCTCTCTGGAAGACCCACAGCCAAAATTCTTATTGGCAACAATGATGTCTCCCTTCTGAACTTTATGGATAAATTCTTTATCAATATCCTCCATACAATGTGTTGCAAGTTCAGCCGGATCGGAGGAGTTCAGATACCGTGCCGGAATGATAACGTCCGTATCTACATTATCGCCATATTTAAACACTCTGCCCTGTGCCTTCATGCTTCTTCCTCCTTTTCCAGTGCCTCCGGTGACGAAATCTTTCCGGTCACCGCGCTTGCCGCAGCTACTGCCGGACTCGCAAGATACACTTCCGAACCTACATGACCCATTCTGCCGACAAAATTACGGTTTGTAGTAGAAACGCAGCGTTCCTTATCCGCCAGAATCCCCATATATCCGCCAAGACACGGGCCGCAGGTCGGTGTGCTGACTACTGCTCCCGCTTCAATAAAGGTCTTAAGGAGTCCCTCTTCCATAGCCTGCAGATAGACCGCCTGAGTTGCGGGAATCACGATACAGCGAAGATTTTTCTTTACCTTATGTCCCTTCAGAATATCCGCGGCAATGCGAAGATCGCTGATCCGACCGTTCGTGCAAGATCCAATGACAACCTGATCGATCGCGATATCCTCCTGTATTTCATCGACAGTCCTGGTGTTCTCCGGAAGATGCGGGAAGGAAACTGTCGGGCGAAGCGTACTCAGATCAATCGTGTATTCCTCCTCATATTCTGCATCCGCATCCGCCTCATAGATCCGATATTCACGCTTTGAATGCTCTTCCATGTAAGCGATTGCAGCATCATCGACCGGGAAAATGCCGTTTTTACCGCCCGCCTCTATCGCCATATTCGCAATCGTAAAGCGGTCGTCCATGGACAGATACTGAATGCCGTCTCCGACAAACTCCATAGATTTGTAAAGAGCACCATCCACACCAATCATACCAATAATGTGAAGAATCACATCTTTGCCGCTGATCCATTTTGCCGGCTTCCCAGTCAGATTGAACTTAATCGCCGGCGGTACCTTAAACCATGCTTTCCCAGTCGCCATGCCGGCAGCCATATCCGTACTGCCCACGCCCGTAGAAAATGCGCCAAGTGCGCCATATGTACAGGTATGAGAATCCGCGCCAATGATCACATCTCCGGCCACAGTCAAACCCTGCTCAGGCAAAAGGGCATGCTCAATACCCATCTGGCCTACGTCAAAATAATTGGTAATCTCATGTTTACAGGCAAATTCACGCACACATTTGCAGTGCTCTGCCGATTTGATATCCTTATTGGGGATAAAATGATCCATGACCAGAGCGATCTTATCCTTATCAAAAATTTTATCCTCCTTCAGACGATCCATCTCATGGATTGCCACGGGAGAAGTAATATCATTGCCAAGCACCAGATCCAGCTTTGCTTCAATCAACTGGCCCGGCTCCACATACTCCAGTCCTGCCGCAGCAGCAAGAATCTTCTGCGTCATTGTCATTCCCATTGAACTGTCCTCCTGTTTCCATTTACGAAAGAAGAGCTGTAAAGCAATTACAGCCCTTCCATCTTTATTATATGTCATCCAATAATGCTAAGAGCCCTGGATCAGTTGTTAATCAGTTTATCCTCATCACTCCAGCTGTAAAGCTTGCGAACTTCCGCACCAACGATCTCTGACGGATGCTCTGCAGCTTTCTTACGCATTGCTTTAAAGTGAACCTGGCCGCCTGCAGAAGACATATCCAGAAGGAAATCTTTTGCGAAGGTACCATCCTGAATGTCAGAAAGAATCTTCTTCATCGCCTTCTTTGTATCCTCAGTAATAATCTTCGGACCAGTCACATAATCGCCATACTCTGCTGTATTGGAGATAGAATAACGCATGCCGGCGAATCCGGACTGATAAATCAGATCTACAATCAGCTTCATCTCATGAATGCACTCAAAATAAGCGTTTCTCGGATCGTAACCAGCCTCTACCAGTGTTTCAAAGCCTGCCTGCATCAGCGCGCATACGCCGCCGCAAAGCACTGCCTGCTCACCAAACAGATCTGTCTCTGTCTCAGTGCGGAAGGTTGTCTCCAGAACACCCGCTCTTGCACCGCCGATTGCCAATGCATACGCAAGAGCAATATCAAGAGCTTTACCAGTCGCATCCTGCTCAACTGCTACCAGACACGGAACGCCCTTGCCTGCCTGATACTCACTGCGCACCGTGTGACCCGGTCCCTTCGGAGCGATCATCGTCACATCCACATTAGCCGGCGGCACGATACATCCAAAATGAATATTAAAACCATGAGCGAACATAAGCATATTGCCTTCCTCAAGATTCGGCTCAATGTCTTTCTTGTACATCGCTGCCTGCTTCTCATCATTGATCAGGATCATAATGATGTCAGCCTTCTTTGCCGCCTCTGCTGCAGTGTATACTTCAAATCCCTGTTCCACTGCCTTATTCCATGAGCGGCTGCCCTCGTACAGACCGATGATTACATGGCATCCGGACTCCTTCGCATTCAGTGCATGCGCATGTCCCTGGCTGCCATAGCCGATAATTGCAATTGTTTTCCCCTCAAGAAGAGAGAGATTGCAGTCCTTCTGATAAAAAATTCTTGCTGCCATTTTTTCATCCTCACATTCCTGTAAAATATTTTTCGTAACAATTCAGAAGCAGTGCAAGCAGTCTGTCATTCTGAATCGTTGCAATTGCGAACCACGTCAGAAAACGTGATTCATATATGATCAGAGGTTTCCCTCCATCAATCAGTTAAAACAAAGCATTCCTGTATAATGCTAAGTGCAATCTGCATACCGATACCTCAGTCAGTTCCTTACAGATAGCGAATATCATCCGATCCGCGGGAAAGTCCCGTAATACCTGTGCGTGCAAGCTCCAGAATCTCATGTCCCTCCAGGAGACGCAAAAAAGCGTCAAGCTTTGACTGCTGTCCGGTAAGCTCAATGATCAGGGAATCCGCCCCAACGTCTCCTCCCCTTCCACGAGATACATTCGCCATCGTGATAATATCCTGGCGCTCCTTTACCTCCACGCGCACCTTCACAAGAATCAGCTCACGGCAAACGCTTGCATCCTCCTCCAGTATTTTAATATCTACTACATCGATCAGTTTCGAGAGCTGCTTCGTGATCTGATCCAGCGTCTGCTCATCGCCGCTGGCTACGATCGTCATGCGTGAATAACGCGGATCTGTCGTCTCACCAACCGTCAGACTATCAATATTGTAACCGCGGCGGCTGAACAATCCCGCCACGCGACTGAGCACACCGGATGTATTATCTACTAA
>JAJBVF010000382.1 GCA_020859965.1 Clostridiales bacterium | reverse complement strand
GTATCGTATCCTCCAGCTCTTTTAATTCCGGGGTGATGTAGCGTTCCGCGTTTGTGAGCGTCTGTTTGCGTGTATAATAATCCGGAACCATATTTTTAAAGGAGTTTGTCACTTCCAGATAATATCCGAATACCTTATTGAATTTGACCCGGAGATTTTTGATCCCGGTCTTCTCCCGCTCCTCTGCCTCCAGCTTTGCCAGCCAGCTCTTGCCGTCGTTTTTCGCGCTGCGCAAACGGTCTACTTCTTCATTGAAGCCATCCTTGATAATACCGCCTTCGCGGATGATGATCGGCGGCTCATCAATGATCGCGCGCTCGATCAGATCATGCATGTCGGTAAGCTCGTCAATCTGCTCCTCCAGCTGATGAAGCAGCGGAGCCTGCAGGCTTTTCATAACATATTTGATGTGCGGCAGCATTGCCAGAGATGTCTTAAAAGCAATCATGTCGCGCGGGTTCGCTGTCTGGTAGCTGATCCGGCTGATCAGCCGCTCCAGATCATAAATGGGATTCAGATATTCCCGAAGCTCTTCGCGTGTGATCGCGTTGTCTTTCAGTTCTTCTACCGCATCCAGCCTTGCGTTGATTTCGTCTTTTTCAATCAGGGGCTGCTCCACATATTTGCGCAAAAGCCTTCCGCCCATAGCGGTCTTTGTCTTATCAAGTACCCAGAGCAGAGAGCCACGCTTCTTTTTTTCACGCAGAGTTTCACACAGCTCCAGATTCCTTCTGGTCGAGCTGTCGAGGATCATATATCTGCCGATGGAATACGGGACCAGACGGGTCAGATTCGCGATTGACGTCTTCTGAGTCTCCATCAGATATTTCAAAAGAGACCCTGCAGCAAGCACCCCGCAGCTGTAATCGGAAATACCGAGTCCTTCCAGCGAAGCGGTGTGAAAATGTTCGGTCAGCACGCGGGTACACAGCTCATCGTCAAAATACCAGGAATCCAGCGAAAATACCGAAATATTCAGCCGCTCCCGCATATCCTCCAGATCAATTCCGCTGACATAGAAAGACTGGTTGCAGATGATCTCGGACGGCGAAAACTTGATGATCTCATCAAACAGTTTTTGTTCGGTATCCAGCTCCGTCATCAGATATTCCCCAGTCGAAATATCCGCCACGGAAACGCCATAGTGGTCGCCAATATATACTACACACATAAGGTAATTATTGCGCTTCTCATCCAATGCCTGCGCATCCAGGTTCGTGCCCGGCGTCACGATCCGGATCACTTCCCGCTTCACAAGACCCTTCGCCAGCTTCGGATCCTCCATCTGCTCTCCGATCGCCACCTTATAGCCTTTAGAAACCAGCTTGTTCAGATAACCGTCCACCGCATGATAGGGAACACCACACATCGGCGCCCGCTCCTTCATACCACAGTCCTTACCGGTCAGAGTGATCTCCAGCTCACGCGACGCGGTCAGTGCATCGTCAAAAAACATTTCATAAAAATCACCAAGACGGTAAAAAAGGATGCAGTCCATGTATTGCAGTTTGGTCTGCAGATACTGCTGCATCATCGGTGTCAGCTGCGGCATTAATTCCTGTATCTTCTCTTCGGTCATGAAGTGTTTCCCTTTCGTAGCTATTTTGCTATTATATATCCTATAAGCAAGAACGCAGGCGATGCCTGTCCGGATAAAAAATCCATATCGCATCACCTGCGTTATCATATCATTTTTTTTTCATTGTTTCAAGGCAGGAATGATTCATTTCTATCCTTACCATTATTGCATGGAATCTCACTCTTCCTCAGGTACGTCCACATCAATGCCAAGCTCTCTTGGCAGGAAGCGCGGGCATACGTTTTCATTGGAAACGATAACAGAGGCGGACAGACGGGTGCCGATCTCACAGGCCTCTTGCAGGGTTTTTCCGTACGTCAGTCCGGCAACAAGGCCGGAGCAGAAGGCATCGCCTGCACCGGTTGTATCCTTTACCTGGACGCTCATGGACGGACATAAGCCCTTCTGGCCATTCTGATCTGCGTAGACACTGCCTTTGCTTCCCATCGTGATCACCATTGCCTGATATCCGGCATTTATCAGCTGCTCTTCCAGCACATCCACCATCTCTTCCGGTTCCAGTCCCTCGTAATCAGCTGCAAATAAAAGCCCGGCCTCCTGCTGATTGCAGACAAAGCAACTCAGCCTTTTGATAAAATCCCTGCGTTTTAAAGCAATACTCATGTTGGAAACTACCGCATAAACCTTTTTCTTATGCCGTTCTGCCAGTTCAAATACTTTTTTAATGATCTCCTTATGGATATCAATCTCCACTACGATCGAATCTGCGTCGCGAAAGATCTCATCACCATGTTCCTCCAGCATCGTCAGGATCGGCATCAGATCCGGACGTTTGGAGATTGACCCGGCCACATCACCGGTACTGTCGAATACCGCAAGCCAGGTGCCCATTCCATCCGGCACGGTCTGCACATAGTCCACATTCACCTTATGCCGTTTTAGCTTCTGTACAACCTCCATGCCCATCGCACTGTCATCGACCAGACTGATAAAGGTCGGGCGCAGCTCGATGTTCGCGATATTCTCGACTACATTGCGGCTCACTCCGCCGTGAATATACTCAATTGTTCCCGCATTTCGGCCGTTCGGGATATAATTATCCTCCGGAAAGCCTTTAATATCGACAAATACCGCTCCGATCACTACGATTCCCATCTTCTGTATCTCCCTCTGATAATCTGTTATAAATTGTGATTCAAAATTATTATTATGTATCCGGCGTAAAGTAAAACGGCCAAAGTCGTTTTCTATAAATATAGTTTAACACGTTTCCTCAAATAGCGAAACATTATTTGAAGGAAATTTTCCCTCAATCTCCCGGGTGCCGTATGCCTGCGGATGCTGAAAATTCATAGGATGTTGAAAATTCATATAATCCGGCATTCGGTGCGGCCTGATATTGTCACTGTTTGAGCGATGCCGGTTTCAATGAAAGGAGCTTGCACCGTCATTTCTCTTGTGATATGATACCATTTGCTTTATGTTAAACGGCTTACGTTCTGTACTGTGATCCTGAACGGCAAGTCAGCTATATATAAAAGGAAAAGGAAAGAGAAAAATTATGAATCAGACACCCCACAAAAAAACATTCCGCGAACGATTTATCGGGGATAAGGCTTTTTACCGGATGGTGCTCGCTATTGCGGTTCCGATTATGATACAGAACGGAATCACGAATTTTGTCAGTCTTCTGGACAATATCATGATCGGGCGGATCGGTACGGAACAGATGTCCGGCGCGGCGATTGTGAATCAATTGATCTTTGTCTACAATCTCTGTATTTTCGGCGGCGTATCCGGAGCAGGGATTTTTACGGCGCAATATTTCGGACAGGGAGATGAGGAAGGAATTCGTCAAACATTCCGATATAAGCTCTGGCTGGCGATTTTTCTCACTGCAGGTGTGATTCTTCTGTTCCTGATCGCGGGAGAAGCTCTGATCAGCATGTATCTGAATGGGGAAGGAAATGCAGAAGCCATCGTTGCTACAAGAAATTATGGAATGCGG
>JAJBVF010000379.1 GCA_020859965.1 Clostridiales bacterium | reverse complement strand
ATTCGAAAGAATCATAAATCCTCTTTATTTCGGAAAACAGAATATTCCCATCTCCCATTTTTGCAAAATAAATAGTACTAATCTCATTCGAGAACAGTTCCCTGTTTGCCTCATTATCCCCCAGCACCATAGGCTTTTCCATCGCATCATAGATATATGCTTTTCCAGGGATTGTCCGCTTTGCTTTCTCTATATTTCCATTGAAATGCCCGGCCAGACACAAATCCGCCATTGCTATATAATCAGCCAGTTCGTTTTGCGGCAGCCAGTCAATATATTCAATATTTGAAGCTTTCGGCTTTTCATATCCATCCTTTACCGGTCCGATCATGTAGAAATAAAACCTGTCGTCTTCTTTCAGCAGATTATATGCCTCCAGCACTACCTCTACTCCCTGCAGAGGGAGTACACTGCCAAAGTAAAGAACCACAAACTTTCCTTCCAGCTTCTTTGAGCGTTTCACTTCTCTTGGATAATAAATGCTCTTGTCTGCTTCCAGATACATCGTGATCAGTTTATCCTCTGCAGCTCCCAAATCATCATGAAAATACTTTCCATGCGCATTTGTGTCGCAAATAATCCTGTCTGCTTTCTTCAGCGTATTCCGATCCAGGTTTTTCAATAGTTTTGCATCTGCAGACTTCTCTGGAAATTTCTTTCGGTCATTTACAAATGTATCATACATGGAAATGAAGAAATCGATGATTACCTTGTTCTTTTTGAATTTGAAATTCCAAAATGGAAGTACCAGCTGAGGTGCAAATCCCAGAAACACGATATCATATTTTCTTGCGGCTGTTCTTAGCAGTTCCCAATAAACCTTTAATAATCTGACAGGATAATTGCGGCTGTTGGATCCTATTATTTTCAAGGAAGCAGATGATTCCCGTAGCAATTCTATTTCCTGGGAATTCCGAATATAGCTCAGCTCTTTGGTTGTTATAAAGAGTACATTCTTCCCAGCCACCTCATTTTGCACTTTTCTTTAAGATTCTTCAATTATTTTATGTCTGTCCATTATATTTGGTTATGTTTTTCCCCATTATATTTTTAATATAGAAAATATTACGGTAATGTTACAACACAAATTCAAATACCATTCCCGGCACAGCTTTCTCTTTTGTAAAAGGGTATTTTTATTCTTCTCTATGCCGGGCACAGCACCACTTAAGCAGTATAGCACTCATATTTTGAGATTGCAAGATTTTATATCCTTCCTCGGTTACTTGTTGAATTCCCAGCTTAATTCCAAATTAAACTAATCTATCTCTTGCTGGCATTCAAAAGCCAAAAATAATTATAAAGTCTGGTTCTATGATTATCCTACGCCACTGCCAGTATAACATCCGAAACAGCAGATTACAAGATACCAAATTGCTTAAGATACCCCCTAGGAGACCATTTCCACCCACAGGATCTTTGCTTCAACCTCGCTGTTATGCCAGGTATAGGCCTCACAGGTCAGATTTGTAAGTTCCATCGCTTTGGATGTTTTTATGGTCACAAGCAGTTTTCCGGAATCGTTGATCTGATATGTGCCGATGGTTGTACTGCCACAGGTCTCCTGAGTGTCGGTCCATTCGGATGCCTCTTCCTCGGTATAGCCGGATTCGATCAGTTCATCTATGTCTTCCGAACGTTCGTTCTCAGTTTTGTCCCGGAGCAGGTAGACTTCGATTGTGTCGTCGGATGAGATATCTGATGCGGTGAGCTCCAGATAGACGTTGTATTGTGCGGATGGCAGAGATTCGATCACATTTTCCATCTCTGATGTACCGCTCATCGCGGCTATACTGCTAAGCGATAGTTTTTTACCGCTGTTTAGAATGGACAATCCCGACTCTACCAGCTCCTGAAGAGCCTCCCCATTGTTGCGCGCCCATAGCGTATATTTTCCGGCATGACCGACGATGCTGTAGTTATTCAACAGATTTAATATATTGGCAAAAAGGCCATAAGTCAGCAACACGGTATCTTCTGTCATGGAATTCGCCTTACTGTACGAAAGTTCTTCCACCGTACGTCCAGCCAGCTGCTCCTGAAGCCAGGTATAGTCCACGTTCTGATTCCAGATGACAGTATCCGTCTGAAGAACGTTTACTACAATCTCTTCATCCAGGGAATTTATCTTCTCCAGCAATTGAGCAAGCTGAGACTCATCTCTTCCATAAACATAATTCTGACTGGTAAGCTCGATTGCTGTCGGCTGTACAGTTACTGATATTCCATCATTCATTTCTGCAATACAGGTAATATCACTGGTTTTTACCTGCAGAGAAAGCGGAATGGAGATCTCTGTGCAGATACTGTTTTCCCCTTCGGGGAGTGTCCCGCTCAAAAGATCCGCATACGTGATTTCTTTCTGTGCCAACAGTTCTTCCCCACTCATGATGGAAAGGACGCCTGCTCCTGCATCAGACTTTCCTGTCAGGCTTTCCACATTGCAAGTGACGCTGACACAATAATTATAATCGCCCTTTTCAAGAGAAATCGGAGTATCTGCGGAGGCTTCCCCGGTGAATGCTTCGATATTGATCTTAGTGCCATTGGAAAGAGTATTTCCGTTCAGCTTGACATACTTCTTATATTGAGCCGAATCATTTCGCACAAGCACAGTATAGGCGGATGTGCGGTACACGATGGAATAACGATCCATAAGTGTATACCAGGAATGGTAGACTGTCATCCCAATCACATATTCTGAAGTGATAGATTCGGCCTCACATTCCAAAGCTGCCGTTACTTCGTACCCCGGAAGGTATGCTTCAAACACGTTTGTAGAAAGCTCCTCCGTTTCCTCGGCATGATGGTCTATCCAGGTCACTGTACCTTCGGTTTTACACTTCTTATCAAGCTTCTTTATAATTTTCACCGCCCTGGACACTCTGTTCTCTATTCCAAGCCCTACTGTATAAGCAGAACTGAGTTTATAGTAAACAAATTGTTCCACAGTAGCAACTGTCATAGCAGTACCCGTCACTTCTATTGTCACGGATCTCATGATGGATCTGCTGGTAAACTGCACGGAGACAATCCCCGCCCCATTCTCATCAAAGATAGTCTCGTCAAAATCCACCGTACACAGTGTGCCGCTGCTGTCAGATACCGTGATCACTCCCGAGAGTGCTTCGCTTTCATCAACCTGCAAATACAGATCTGCCTGATAAGTACCGGAGGTCAGAATTACATCGCCGCCGTAAATCTGAATACCGCTTTCCAGTGCCTCTTTGCCTGACGTCTGGCTTTCCGTCTCGGATTCTGTTTGGACTTCCGACTCAGAATTTGTCACAGATTCTGTCTCCTCCTCTTCGGTCTCCGCTTCCTCTGCAGCCTCCTCTTCCGCGTCGGTGTCACGCACAAGTGTCTCTACCCTCGCCAGCACCGCATTTTCGAGTCCCCCGCAAATCACACTGTCGGTACGCGCCCAGAGTGCATAGCTTTTTGTCAGATAGACAATCTCGTATCCTTTAAGAGCTTCAGAATAAATATCGCTGAGGTTTGCCTCACTGGTACCGCTAAGCACAAGCACATCCTCTGTATCCTGGTCCAGCCCCCC
>JAJBVF010000367.1 GCA_020859965.1 Clostridiales bacterium | reverse complement strand
CAGCCATCCATCTGTCCGAAATGCAAGAATGTATTAAGAGCTGGGATGAAGTTTTGTACATACTGCGGTGCACCACTTGCCTTTCAGGAAACGGAAGGACAGAACTCAGACAATGGAAACAAAAAAGGCGATTGCTTGTTGTTATCATCATTATTGCCGCAGCTGCGGCTGCGTGTTTTATATGGCTTTTGATGATGATCGGCTTTGGCAATGCTAATAGTTCTTCGTCGTTAGAGGAAGCGGAGGTTCCTGATATATCTGATATTTCGCAGGAGGAAAGCGTTGATGAGGAGGGAACGGCAGAGTATTTGCTAATTGTGAGTGAATCGCTGACATTCACTGAAATAGGCGAGGAACAGGAGATTGAGTATGAAACAAACATTGAGAACCTGTCGGAAATCGAATGGACGACGGAGGATGAAACCACCGCAACGGTGGATCAGGAAGGGCTGGTAACAGCCGTCGGTGCCGGAGAGACAGTTATATATGCCTGTTGGGAAGAGCTGGAGATTTCCTGTATGATAACCTGTGAGATAGAGGAGGATGAATCGGATTCGCAGTTTAATATAGATTCGGATACCGTATCCGACTATTCAGCGAATCTGGATCCGGATGAATACCTGTATTATGATTCGCCAGACTTTACATTTTACTACCCGGCAAGTTTATATAATTACGGCACGGAAGATTTGGAATCTTATACGACAGTGACCGGGGTGAATGTCAGGGATGTATACCTGGAGGGTGATGATGGGGTCACAACGGCACATTTTAATAAGTCATCCAGGACAGACAGTGGTACAACTGCGGAACTGCTACAGGATGTGTATGTTTATTATGGGTCATTATTACATGGCATGTCGGATATTTCCTACTCAGATGAATACAGTTGCTTTATCATAACTGGATATTTTGATTCTGCTGAAACTGAGGCAGCATATATTCTGGTGCGTGTGAACGGAGAATTTGTGTATTGTATGGAGATTTTATTTCCGTACAATGGAAACAGCAGCAGTGAGGATTATCTCGAAAAATCTTATGTAGTGGAAAATATTTACCGTATGTGCAGTTTTTCTGGAAGCAGTTACAAAGCGAGAACTTACACACAGTTTTTAAATGGGGAACAGGGTGAAAAATATTGAAAAATAAGATATGTCCTGCTGTGTTTTGCTTCTGTATTATGGGAATTTTGTGGATGGCGGCCTGCGCATCAGATTACATAGTATCGGATGACAGTTCACAGGAGAGCGCGGAACTGACCGAAAACGCCGCTAAAAATACAACTGATGAAATGTCGCAACAGAGTGATGAGGAAGTGGAGACGGAAGAAACGGAAATATTACAGTTTGTGGATGTATATGGGCAACAGTATGAGACGGAAATATTGAGTGCTGTGGAGAAACATGCTTATATTTGGTCGAATCTGAGCTGGGATGGTGAAATTGCATCTTATGAGGACACAACATACACCAGCCGTCTTGGTATAGATGTCTCTTATCATCAGGGAGAGATAGACTGGCAGAAAGTAAAAGACTACGGCGTGACTTTTGCGTATATACGGATCGGTTATCGTGGCTATGGCGAGAGTGGAGTGCTCTGCGAAGATACAAAAGCGTTGGAATATATATCTGAGGCACAGAAGGCAGGAATTGATGTGGGTGTATATTTTTTCTCACAGGCAATCAGCGAGGAAGAGGCGCTGGAGGAAGCGGAGTTCGTTATTGAAAAATTGCAGGGTATCGAGCTTCAGCTTCCGGTGGTCTATGATCCGGAATCTATCTTGGATGACGAAGCCAGGACGGATGATGTGAGTGGCGAGCAGTTTACGAAAAATACGATTACTTTTTGCAGACGGATTTGGGAAGCTGGTTATGAACCGATGATTTACAGCAATATGCTTTGGGAGGCGTTTGAATTTGACCTGGAGGAATTGACGAACCTGGAAATCTGGTATGCGGATTATGAGAAGATTCCGCAGACACCGTATCATTTCACTTTCTGGCAGTATACGAATTCTGGAAGCGTCAATGGTATTGATGGAGCAGTTGATCTGGATATACAGATTTATGAAAAATAGCGGACAGATTGACTGCTTCAGATGATATGGAAAATTTCCAGTAGGCCATATTTTATATAGCTAGAACAATCCGGACTTTTTCAGTTGGGTCAATTTGAGAGTGTGAATTTATTTCTGTAAATATATCAGATCTTCTATGATAAGTTGATGGGACAGGCGGATATTCTCCGACCTGTCCTCTTTACTATGGATGTATATAGGGTTTCATGTTAAGCTTTACTGCTGTAATGTCACTTCTTTGCCGTTGATCCTTACGGCGGCGATTTCACTTACATCAATAAAGTTGGTAAACACGCCCTGCATACTGATCTGCCAGAATCCGTCATCCTGATTCGTCGCGTTTATGCCAAGCTGGCTGGTCACATAGGATGCTTCGCTGTCTGTCTGAGTGCGATTTTCTTTTGATATATCGGCTGTGTCTGTTGAATCAGACTTGCCTGCTGCATCAGATTCCGCGAGATCAGAAAATGCGAATTGATACACGGTTCCGTCTGACATTTCCACATCGATTTGAGATACCATTTGCTGTGCATATATCAGAGGGTCGTCTGTGTCTGTAAGATTGATATCCGGTACAGATACAAACAGGATGCCGCCGGTGATCTGTAGCGTTGCACCTGTACAGATATCAGATAAGTCTGCGGTTCTGGAAGCCGTCTCACCGGTGTTTTCCAGACGGAAGGAGCCGACCTCATTTTCTTCAGAGAGAACACGACAGATGATTTCATCCGTCAGCTCATTCTCATCATTCCAGATCTTGTGGATTTCATACAGATGCAGAGCCGTGTTGTCCTGCGTTACGGTTTTACTGATAATATAGGAACTTTCCGTGTCAAGAATAAAGGACCAGGATTCGGTTATATCAGCCTGATCGTTCAGGCTGCTTCCGTCATTTGCGCTGATCTCAGATTCCAGATAGACGATGCCGTTCTCCTTGTCGTACCAGTATCTTTCCAAAGTGAAGTCCAGATTTCCATCCGTGACGGTTTCATTGCATTCGGTGAACCCTTCGCTTAGCTCCAGTGCTTCGGATGTGTTGTTATCTTCGACCAGGGCGATACACAGACCGAGCGGAGTCTCTCCTGTCGCCGCATAGGAAATACCGGTGCCGGCAACGATTACCACAGCGGTGCAGGCAGCTGCCGCCACAAGCCGTTTTCTGCCGGTCTTTTTTGCTGATACGCGTTTCTGTGCTCTCAGCAACAGCTGTTCTCCGGCTTCGTCAGTCAGGTTTATATCTGCCATCGCTTTTGTATAGGTTTCATGATCCAGATTCATTTGCTGTTCTCCTTTCTGATACTTGTTCGCTGATCTTTTGTTGCATGTCATTCCTTGTCCACATAACCGCAGGGATCAGACCTCTCTGTTTTCGAGAAATTGTCGGATTTTTTCTCTCCCTCGCTGAAGCTGCGTCTGGACGGCGCTTTCTTTTCGGTGGAGTATCGGAGCAATTTCCCGGCCAGAGTATTCTTCGTAGTAGT
>JAJBVF010000256.1:1594-3564 GCA_020859965.1 Clostridiales bacterium | reverse complement strand
GCGCGATTGGCGCGGCCTGCATCCATACTCGCTGCACGAGTACGGACATATGACTTATTTCATGACTGCTGCAGGAAAAAGACAGGAAAATCTGCCCTGCAGTGAAAAAAACACATTTTGCGACAAAAAAAGGACAAAAATTGCAAAATAACGATATTTAAGATCAAAAATCTTTTGTATGATATACATCAACCAAAGACAAATCTCAGAAGAGAAGAAGGAGGAAAAAAATGCTAAACTTCGCAACGAAACATGACGACCCGGAAGCAAGTCTCGGCTGGAATGAACGAATCGGATATGCCAGCGGCGGTTTTGCTTTCAATATGATTAATGGTATCATTGGTTCCTTTCTGACCATTTATTTCACCAATGTCGCTCTTCTCGACGCAGGCATTATCGCAACAATTATTGCTGTGTCCAAGCTCTTTGACGGCGTCAGTGACCTGGTCGTTGGCAATATCGTAGACCGGACAAATTCAAAAATGGGGAAAGGCAGAACCTGGCTGTTCCGGATGTGTATCCCATTTGCCATCACAACGGTGCTTTTGTTCTTTGTCCCGCAGAATTTCCCGACCATGGTCAAATATGTGTACGTGTTCCTGATGTACAATATTGTAAATGCAGTCTGCCTGACATTTATGCTGGTGCCTTACTATTCTATGATCTCCCTGATCACCAAAAATGAGTATGAGCGCGGTTTTCTGGGTAATATCCAGCAGATGTTCCAGACACTCGGCAACGTTGTTGTCAACTCCTTTTTCGTGATTATGCTGACAAGATTCAGCAGCAGTGCTGAAAACATTTATACACAGCAGGCCTTTACTGTCACCATGCTCATCTTCTGCATTGTCATGGTCCTCGCTTCCATGATCTGTGTCTTCTTCACAAAGGAACGTGTTCATGATTCAGCACCAAAGGGGAGCAAGGAAGAAAAGAAGGACGCAGTGAGCCCTCTTACCGCAGCAAAAGCTCTGCTGTCCAACAAATACTGGGTAATTCTCACAATCGCTATGTTTGTCGTCTTCTTTGTCATCATCATGTACTCTGTCGGAGGCGTGTATTACTGCCAGTACGTATTCAACGATATGAGCCAGTACTCCTGGATGGCGAATACGATCTCCATTGCTCAGTTCGCAACCATGTTTGTCACACCGTTCTTCATGAAAAAATTTGGTAAAACAACTGTATACAAAGCCGGTATCGGCGTTATGGCAGTAGGTTTTCTCGGATTCGGTCTCTTCGGTTCCAGCACTCCAATCATGATGTTCTGTAATGTTCTGAAAGGATGCGGACTCGGAATGGCAGGCGGAATGGCGCTGGGTCTTGTAGCCGACACCATCACATACGGCCGGTTAAAGACTGGCATCGACGCTGTCGGCATGGGCAATGCAGGCGTCTCAGCTGCTCAGAAAATCGGTCTCGGACTTGGCCAGGCGGTTTTCGGATGGGCATTATCCGGTTCTGGTTTTGACGCTTCTCTGGAAGTTCAGCCAGCATCCGTTTCCACAACCATCAAATTTATCTACAACTGGATTCCATTCGCTATGTGCGCGATTGTCTTCGTAGTATTCCTGCTGTTCTACCACATTGACAAGGATCTTCCAAAAATGCAGGAAGCATCAAAATAAAAGAGTGGGATACATAAGAAAGCAAAACTTATAAAGAAGCATAAAGCATAAATCAGGCGGTCTTCCAAAAATTGGGAAACCGCCTGATTTGCTTCTATATCTATTTTATTCCTGAAATTCCGTGGGCTTATACAGTTCCCGGTACTGTTTGGGCGTCATCTGTTTCTTCTGCCTGAAAATCTTTCCAAAATAACTCTGAGACGGGAAATTCACATATTCCGCAATTTCCGACAGGCTTTCCTCTGAATAACGCAGTAAATTCGCCGCCTTCTCCACCCGGACATTATTAATAAAATCCTGAATGCTGACCCCGGTCTCTTTTTTAAACAGACGGGAAAGATT
>JAJBVF010000256.1:0-1584 GCA_020859965.1 Clostridiales bacterium | reverse complement strand
AGATCCGGCGATATCTCCAAGATAGATTTTCTCCTTAAAGTGCCCGTAAATATAGTCCTTGCACTGTTCGGTATAGCTGGACGTATGCGTCTTTTCTTTCTGCTCCTTCACCCGCTTTGCCAGCTCTTCTGCCGCATGATTCCGATAAATCAAAATCTGTGTAATATCCTTACAAGCGGTACTTTTATTGATATAAAAACCGCTGATCCGATACGCAACAGAAGGCAGCACACCTCCTTCAATCGCGGCTCGCGCACACAGGGTCGCCGCCACAATGGTCAGATTCCGCCAGTGTTCGATCTCACTTTCACCCAATCGTCCGACATTCGCATCCATTTCCTTTGAGAGGCGCACAGCCTCCTCCGGGTCGCCCGCTCTTACTGCGTCCATAATCCGGCGCTCCTCCTGATAGGTATGCCGGTAAATGTCCTCGTTCTCAGAAACGATGTCATATAAAATCTGCTCCTGCTGTTCCTCTTCACCAGTGACAGCATGATAGTTCGCGTCAACCATCTGCTGGTCTGTATATTCCTCCCCGGTAATCACCTTCGCAAACACGCCGGCAATTTGCAGAATCTCCATCAGAGTATGGTAATGCAGCCCTTTTTCCCATTCCTCAGCAATGCCATAAAAACGATAAAAACGATGCCGCTCCACACGAGTCATGACCCTCGTACAAAGCGGTCCCATCAGATAGTAAGGCCCGGCAGACGCCTGCTCTGTCAGCGGCGAAGGCTCTTCGGGACTTATAGAAGCAGTTTCCGCTTCTGTCATCCCTTTCACGCAGATATAAAACATATGAAAATGATCTCTCAAAATAAACGGCGCACTCTGTAAATCGGAAACACCGGTTATTTTGAGACGAAGCTCTTCATTATTATAAAGGGGATTGTATTCCGGACTTTCTTCATAAGAAATCAATTGATTCCCGTGAAAGCAAAAAACACCTGTGTGAAAAATACCCGTCAGATGCCTGAATAAATATTCCTGATCATTCATTTCGTCCACCCGTCTCTTTCCGGCATATTTTTTCTGATTACCTGCAGACATCATTTTTTGCAGGCACAGCTCTATTTTTATATTTTATATCGAAACAGGCGAAATGGCAAATCCTTTTACATAGCCTCTACCGGACATTTTTGCGTGTTTACGCTTTTTTAGCCAAAAAAGGTTTTCTCTTCGCCATAAATGTGATAAACTACCAATGCTGCGGTCTTGTCCATGCGGCCGCGAAAATACGGATGACCGAAAGGAGCACAGAAACCTGATGATCCGAAATCCTGTTTTAAAAGGTTTTAACCCTGATCCCTGTATCTGTCGAAAAGGAGAAGATTATTATCTCGCAGTATCTTCTTTTGAATGGATGCCCGGCATTCCTGTTTACCACTCAAGGGATCTGAAAAACTGGGAATTATATACGCATATATTGACCGACGATACCGAGCCGGATCTGAAAAAGCTTCCCTCTGCCAAGGGGATCTGGGCGCCATGCCTGACCTGGTGCGAAAAGGAGAATCTGTTCTATATCGTATACGGTGTGATGAATTCCATGAATGCCAGATACTTTGATGTGGATAACTACCT
>JAJBVF010000444.1 GCA_020859965.1 Clostridiales bacterium | reverse complement strand
AAAAAACAGTACGTATATCACTGGGAGCGACACTATGGTCGATCCCCGCCATCTGTATTCCCACGCTAACCCTCCATCGCGCCTGTGATTCTCAATGTTGTCGTTCCTTTTTCCTGCTGCAGCGTCATGATATATCCATCGCAGCCCGCGCATGCTCCAGAAGCATCTCCCGGACGCCCTCATACTCGCCAAGTCCTTTTAATATGCAGGAAACCTCAAATCCCGCCTGTTCAAACCGGCTCTTCCAGGAATTCTCATCCGCTCCGGCAAGATCATTCTCTGCGTGATCTCCCGCAACAATCATAAACGGTGCCAGCAGCACCCGCCCCGGATTTTGTTCTTTTACTCTTCGCATAAGAGAGTCCAGAGCCGGATACGCCTCTACCGTCCCCATAAAAACATTCGGATAACCCATATCCTTAAACAGATAATCCAGTGCAGCATAAACCGAATTCGCGTAATGCTCTGTACCATGGCCCATCAGCACCAGAACTTCATCTTTCTTCGGACACAATTCCTCCAGAATCACCCGGGCGATCCGGACATTATCTTCCTGTGTGGTCAGAAGCGGCATTCCCACAGATACCCTGACAAACAGGTGCCTGCAGGCATTTACGCACGCAAGCATCTGGTCATTCTCAATCCCATTGATCACATGCGTCGGCTGAACAACGATCTCTGTCATCCCGTCCGCGGCCATCTGCTCCAGCGCACCTTTTACATCCTGAATGCAGATTCCATCACGCTTCTCGATTTTTCTGCGGATCATCCCGCTGGTCCATGCACGGTAGATCCTGTAATCCGGAAATCGTTCCCGCATTCTGTTCTCTATCTGGTCAATTGTCTTTTTTCTGGTCTTTTCATAGCTTGTCCCAAAGCTGACAACCAGAATAGCCTTCCTGCTCTTGATCATCCTTTGTATCCTTTCAGATCCATGATTTTACAACCGCTTTTTCCATCTGGTCTTTCCATTTCATCATTTGATTCAATCTTCAAAATCATTTTATTTGATCTTCTCAAGCATTTTTTCCATTAGAATTTTCGTTTGATCCAGACGGAGGAATACCAAACCGCATCACCTATCCTGTGTATCCGACGAATATACCCGTATCATGGAACAGATCCGTCTCGTTCCTTTTTTATCACGGATGCATTGTACTGCTTTCCGGAAATCACCCTCACGCACTACATCGGTGATCACGACAATCTCTGCTCCCGGAAGCTCCTGTTCTGCTCCGATGCCCGCAAATGCCACCTTTTCATCTGTTACAATGTTCTTTCCCGCCGTACGGTAAGAGATATGACGCTGCTTCTGAATGATCTGATCTACGCTCACGAGATGACGAGCAAATACATCCGCTAACTCCGCAAGCACGCCAATCCGGTCATCTACCTCCACACGAAGGAAATACCGGCTGTAAACATCCTCCATCTTTGCTACCGGAAGATGTCGGTAGCAGGTGCAGGAAATCCTTGCATTGCAGCCATGTACAATATTGCGTGCCACATCAAAAACATCTCCGACCACTGCACTCGCCGTCGGCATCTCACCAGCGCCCCTGCCCTGGAACATGGCATCCTTCACTGCATCTCCCCGGACAAACACCGCATTGTACGAATCATTGACAGCGGCGAGAGGATGACGCTTCGGGATCAGCATCGGGGCGACGTATGCCTCAATCGAAGCGCCATCGCTGTGAGCCATACCGATCAGCTTAATGCAACAGCCCATCTCCTGCGCATACCGGATATCGTCCGCTGTGATTTTTGTAATGCCTTCTGTCCAGACATCCTCTACAGATACCCGGGAATTAAAAGCGATTGAAGCCATGATCGCTACTTTGCGAGCAGCATCCAGACCTTCCACATCAGCAGTCGGATCCGCTTCCGCATACCCAAGCTCCGTCGCAAGTGAAAGCGCTTCACCGAAATCCATCCCCTCCTGTTCCATCCGGGTGAGGATAAAGTTTGTCGTTCCGTTGACGATTCCCATCACTTCCGTCAGATGATTTGCCGCGAGAGACTGCTTCAGCGGAGTAATCACAGGAATCGCTCCGGCGACTGCCGCCTCAAACATCAGATCGCAGCCATTTTCCTTCGCCAGATCCATCAGACGTCCATGGTCAGAAGCAATCAGATCTTTATTCGCCGTCACCACATGTTTTCCGGCGCGCAGCGCAGCTTCTATATAATCTCCGGCAAAAGTCGTTCCACCAACCAGCTCGATCACGATTTCCACCTTCTTGTCGTTCAAGACATCCTCAAACCGATCCGTAACAAGCTCTGGCTCGTCTATTTTTGACATTGCCTTTTCTTTATTGCGCACAAGAATCCAGCGCAGCTCAAGCTGCGCTCCGATCTTATATTTCATCTCTTCGCGCTGTGTTTTCAATACTTTATATGTGCCAAAGCCTACTGTCCCCAGGCCAAGAAGTGCGACGCCAATCGTTCTGTTTTCCATATTATATCTCTCCTGAATATAACTTATCGGAAGGAGAGGATGCTCGCGTACTCTCACACAACCATCCGTGAAAGCTTCCTTGTGTTTTCCATTCCTACAGTTTACCAAATATAGAGAGCAGATACAAGAATAAAATGTGTTTTTTAAAAAACGGACAGGAAAATTTTCATTTTCCTGTCCGTCATGCCTATCCTGTAAACATTTTAATATTTCTTTGTTTTCTGTGTCCCATTGCTGTTCAGGTACTTGATGGACTTTTTCCCGATTTTGACGATACCATTCACAGACAACGAAGAAATCAGAGTTTTTTTGCTTCCGCCATTCAATGCACATCTTCTTACTCTTACTTTCCATGGACCATAACCATCTATATTTGATGACTTGAATTCAACATAGTAAACTTTCCCGGAAAGAACCGTATAGGTAAACAATTTCTTAGTGATCGTCTTCACTTTTCCCGAAGAAGCATTGTAAACCCGAAGTGTACTTGGTCCCACATCACCATTGTAAGGAGTCAGATACAAATACTTACCTGACTGGGTAACTTCAGTCACATTATTAACCAGGCTTTTATGTTTACCCGAAGAAACCGTATAGCTACACAGTGTACCCGGATCCAGACCTTTTACATAATAAATTTTTCCGTTATAATATCCTCCCAGTGTAAAGTTCTCTCCTGCCGAGACAGAAAAAACCTCTTCTTCTATCTTTCTGGTACTTACATCTGCTTTATATACAGTAGCAGTCCCACTATTATAATTCCAGGTATAACAGTATACCTTACTGCCATTTGTCACAATTTCCGGGTTCAAAGCCTGACCGGAGCACAAAACAGATTTCGTTCCATTCTTCGTAACGTACAGATAGTTCGTAGATGAACCACTACTGAACGAAAAAGTCACACCGCCCACCTTGGGATTCTCATAAGTATTCACTACCTGATAGGATGCCGCCTGGGCGCTGCATGCAGGTACCATAAATAAACTCATAAGAAGAAACAAAAACAATCCGGTAAACATTCTTCTGATCTTCATAACTCTGCCTCCCTTTTTCTGATCCTAAATATTTTCGGATCAGTTGTTAAATTAAAAATTATTGTAGCATATTGTTT
>JAJBVF010000290.1 GCA_020859965.1 Clostridiales bacterium | reverse complement strand
GATAATGGATAAAATCTCGCCTTCACTGACAGAAAGCGAAATATCGTGAATAACTTCCAGGTCGTCAAATTGTTTTTTGATATGATTCATTTCCAGCAGTTTCATAGGATACCCCCGCTCTGTCACTGATTTTCCATTATTGATAATAATTCAGCTTCTTCTCTATTTGCTCCATAACGACCGCCACGAGCAAATTGAAGACATAATAAAAGACGGCCGCCACTACAAACGGCATGAACGTTGTCTGTGAAGCCGCGATCTGCTTGGCGATCGTAAACATTTCTGCGTATGCCAGGGAAAAACTCAGAGACGTATCCTTTACCAGCGTGATGACTTCGTTCGTCACCGACGGCAGAATACGCTTGATCACCTGCGGAAAAATGATCCGGAAAAAGCATTGCGCTTTGCCATAACCCAGCACCTGCGCAGCCTCATATTGTCCGACCGGCATTGATTCGATGCCCGCACGGTAAATCTCCGCAAAATAGGCCGCATAGTTCAGGGAAAAACCGATAATAATCGCCATAAACCGATATCCGCCGCCGATCTTCATGCCAAACAGATAGTATGGCCCAAAATAAACAACCAGAAGCTGCAGCATCAGCGGTGTCCCGCGCATAACAGATATATAGACTTTTGCAATCGTGCGCAGCACCTTATTTTTTGCCATCCTGCCGAAAGCAATCAGAAGCCCCAGTGGCAGAGAAAACAAAAGTGTCAGCGCAAAGATTCCCATAGATTTGAGCATGCCGCTGCTCAGCTGACTTAGCATTACTGAAAATTTCATTTTTTTCCTGCGCGCCTGCGCGCATCCTTTCTAAAATCTCATGCCCGTTTCACGGGCGCCTTCAAGCAGAAAAAATGCCTCATATAGAGTAAAGGGCATCCCGTATCCACAAGATGCCCTCATCTTTCTCTCATTCATTTCTACATGTCTGCCGAATGCTAGGTTTCGCTCCGTTTTGTGTTCCCCTGAATTTAGGATCTGTCGCGAAATTATTCTGCCTCAGTCGCCGCTTCCGTTTCTGCCTCTGCAGCGGCTTCTGTTTCCGCTTCCGCCTCAACATCATCACCCAGGCATACCATGTCGCCCAGCTCATATTTCTCAGCAAGTTCCGCTACTGTACCGTCTTCCACGAGCGCAAGCAGTGCTTCATTCACCGTATCACGAAGTTCTTCATCATCCAGGCGGAATCCGATGCCGTACTGCTCGGAATTCAACTCCTCGTCAAGAATCATGTAGCCTTCTTTTTCCTTAATCTGATACTGTGCTACTCCGATATCCATCGCAACTGCGTCGATGCTGCCGGCCTGCAGCTCTACGAACGCGGTATTGTAATCCGCGAACTCCTGCAATGTGCCGAATGTCGCTGCAAGATCCGCCTGGTCGCCGCCATCGCTGAGAAGCTCAAGCGCCGCGGATGCCGCCTGCACACCTACGATCTTGCCGGAAAGTCCCGCCAGATCCTCAATGCCAGAATCCTCAGCCACTACGATCACCTGGCTGTTGTCCACATACGGATAGGACCATGTATAATCATCCTCGCGGCCATTGATTGTAAAACCGCTCCAGATGCAGTCGATCGAACCGGATTCCAGCTCCAGGTCCTTCGAATCCCAGTCAATCGGAGTCTTTATCAGCTCCCAGCCCACCAGATCACAGACTGCCTGAGCCAGCTCCAGATCAAATCCGGTGTACTCGCCATCTTCATCCATATATCCATATGGCGGATACTCCGCATCAAATCCTACGGTAAATGTCGTTCTCTCTTCTGCCATGCCAACTGTCCCCATCACCATAGATGCTGTCACAGCAGCAACCGTTGCCAGCGCAATCATTCTCTTTTTCATAAATGTTCTCCTCCATTCTCTTATCCGGCCAGAGCGGCAGTGTCTCATACACAGAATCCATATGCAGGCAACAGGGAAGCGGATCATGCCGACATTCGCCATCCATCCGGCATCTCACTGCCAGGTTTTACCCTTCTCCACTGCGCCACTCTACCACGCTAAATCACGCGTTCATACTAACAGAATATCCTCATACTGTCAAGGAAAACAAATCAATCTTAATTCCATTCGCTAAGGGTAGCCCGGTATCTCAGAATCCAGATACCAAACAGAATCATCCAGCCAATCCGGCCCGCGCCAGTGGTGATACCGGTGATCTCCAGATTTACAATACCGGAAAGAATGCTGATGATTCCGGTCAGAGAAGTGATCATGAGGATCACAGCTACATATGCGGAAGCCTTGCCGCATGGCTCGCCTGTCTGTGCATTCCTGCGAACAATTTTGATCGTCGCCAGATAGCAGAAATAATACATAATGATCGCCATGGTCACCACGATCGCCAGAACCAGTGTCACTGCCGCGACAGCGATCAGTCCATGTGTACCGGTACTCCAGGTAGCAATCACCAGAGTCACGGACAGCACAAGTACCACCAGAAGAATCACACACACAACGATCATATTCAACAGAATATCAAGCCGAAGGAACAGGAATCCTGCTCCGGACATCTTTTCTTTAGAAGTTCTCGCAGTGATGCACACAACCCACAGGCCAAGGCAAAACAGAAGATCCGGAACCCGTATGATCAGATTCACTGCAAGAAGACCATTGTCCAGCTGTGACATCGCAGCCTGGAACATGCTGACATATCCGTCAAGCTGGGTCGGAAAATCAATCAGAGTCAGCAGCTTCGCAGTCTGCCCATAATTCAGCTCACGTAAAAAGATGGCGGCTACGGAGCTTGCAAAATAAACGGTAAAGAATAAAGCAGTAAAGATAAGAAGCGATGACGAAAGGGCATTCAGCGCTGCTTCCTTTATCTTTCTGGAGATACCTGCATTTTTGGCAGGTGTCCGGTCACTCTGAGGAGTCTGCGCATACGGCGGCACAGTGCCCCGCTGTGCCTGTGCGTAAGGCTGCTGTACCCCTGCCTGCTGTGCACGTGCTGCCGGCGCTCCTGCCCCATTTGGCATGGCACCCTGCCCGGCCGGCCTGTTCTGCGATGCCTGACGTCCATTTCCCTCTCTGTTCTGGGAAACCTGCTGTCTGCGCCCTGAGCTGTCCTGCTGCGGGTAAGCCGACTGTTCCGTGCGTCCGCTCTGCATATCTCTCTGCCTCGTCGCTGATCTGCCCTGTACGCCGGCAGCTGCGGTATTACTCTGCGCCGCATCGGCAGAGTGGCCGCCGCGCACATCTCTGCGGATCACCCCCTGCGCGCCGTCATATTCCGGCATGGAATTCTGACCATAAATCTGCGGTCCGCCCTTCGTCCGGCGTACTCTTCCCTGGCGCTCCGCAGATGGCTTCATCTCCACACTCTTCTTTTGTTCCACAGGTTCTGACGGCGTCATTTCCTGTCCCGCCGTCTCAGGAAGCACCTGCGCTTCAACAACATCAGCCGCTGCTTTTATCTGTTCCGGCTCTTGCACCGGCTCGGCTGCCACTTTTACCTGTTTCGGCTCTTGCACCGGCTCGGCTGCCACTTTTGCCTGTTCTGGCTCTTGCACCGGCTGTGCTTGGCCGTGTGGGTGGGATGGGGGTTTCTGAGCCGGAGCTTCTAGAACGATTTGT
>JAJBVF010000088.1 GCA_020859965.1 Clostridiales bacterium | reverse complement strand
GTGTACAAAGTGTGTACACTTTCAACCCGTTTTTAGCCTTATTTTACAAGGTATTTCTGTCATAAGAATCACACAATGAACGGCTCATTTGGCTGCCTTGTAAAACGGAAATCTTGCGAGTTATATATAATTGATACAATATCAACATATTGTGTTAATTTATGTCTATCTACACACTCCACCATCAGGAGAGGCGGCTGGATGAAACGCTCTGCGGCAATGGCAGGAAGTACTCGACCGGGGATGTTTTGTTCTCAGACCGTGGGAAACGAATCGTTCTGGGAAAACCCATTGCGGAAGGAGGTGAAGGTTCCGTCTTCACTTCCCATGCCGCATCGGCATCACCACTCGTAGCCAAGCTCTACCATCCGAACCAACGGATGCGTTGGCGTGAGCAGAAGCTTCGGCTGATATGTTCCCGGCCTATTCGTTCCCCGTGCGTGGCGTGGCCGCGTGAGATCCTGTACGACGAACTGCGGCGCTTTGTCGGCGTACTGATGCCCCGGGCGGACGGTGTTCCGCTCGGGGCGTTCGCGTTTCATGCGGAGCTGCTGAAAAAACAATTCCCCTCATGGACCCGTTACGATCTGACCAGGCTATGCCTGAACTTGTCGGCATCCGTCCACACGCTGCACCGTTACGGTGTTGTTCTGGGCGATCTGCATCCCGGCAATGTGCTGGTTTCTACTGATGGCTCCGTCCATTGGACTGATGCCGACAGTTTTCAGATCGAAGACTATCCCTGTTCTGTCGGCACGGAACGGTTCCTGGCTCCGGAGCTCCACGGCAACTTGGGAGACTTTCTCCGTACCTGCAATCACGATACCTACGCCCTGTCCGTCCTGCTCTTCATGACATTGACGCTCGGCCTGTCTCCCTTCGCCCGTCAAGGGGGAGAAGGAGACATGCGGGAAGCCGCCAGGAAGGGTGCACTGCCATACCCGTTTGCTTCGTACAGACCTCCAGCGGGATTCTACCCGCCCGATACCCCCGGACGTTATGTCTGGTCGTATCTCCCCCGCAAGCTCCGCGACGCACTCGGTCACAATCTTACCTGTGTCCAGCGTCACGATTTGCGTCCACGCGCCATGCCGGGGTATCTGGCGCGTTGTTTGCTGCAATACCTCAGGGATATGGAGCCGGGAGGCGGAAGGGATCATCCCATGTACCGGGATCTTCTGTACGACCGTCCCTGCCCACCCCGAAGTCTGCTGGTACAGATGACATCCAACATCTGTGCGGACTGCGGGATTCGTTTCCGGGAGGCTCCTGACGATGTCGCCCGGCGTTTACGGCAATCTCATACTCGCCCCCTGTGCAGGCTCTGCATACGGCGTCGTAGCGCATTGAATCAGGCCTCCCGAAATACAACCATCAACCATTAACTCGAATAAACCATGTCTATATCATCATCAATACTCCCAACCAGACAGGAACAACTCGCCGCCATGTGCGAGTTCGGCAACAACACCAACGCCCGGCTTCCCGTTCTCTTTCTGCTGGATGCCAGCAGCAGTATGAACGGCATTGTCCGGGGCGACAACCAACACATCCTCCGTCAGGAGTATTCTGACGGGATCAACTGGAATATCGTCACGGGAGACAATATCGTCACCCGGATGGATGAACTTAATGCCGGCCTTCAACGGTTCATCAGCGAGATTCTGGCCGATCCTCTGGCGAAGCTGGCCGCTGACGTAGCAGTGATCACATTCGCCCGTACGGTAGCAACAGTAAAGGAGTTCGGTCCGATCCGGGAATCTGACACAGGCCTGAAGATCTCCACGTCACAGGAGAATGAAACGCTCCTGGGTGAAGCCGTCGAATTGGCTCTAGCTGAACTCGACAGCCGCAAGCGTACCTACCGGGCACACGGGGTGGAATTCTACCAGCCCTGGCTTGTCGTGATGACGGACGGGGTTCCGACCAGCGCCCGGCACCGGGAGCTGGAAGAACGATTGAAGGAACTCTCAACTTCTCGTAAGCTGAGCGCGTTCGTCTTCGGTATTGGACGCGTTGACTTGTCGGAGCTTTCCAGCATCAGCCCGGGGCGTGCTCCCATGCAGGTCAATGAGCAGAAGTTCCCGGAACTATTCGCATGGCTGAGCCGGAGTGCCCGCATGGTCAGCATGTCCGTGCCGGGCGACGGGGTATCGTTGACTCCGCTCCCGGAAGATGTGTGGCAGGTATAGAGTAGGTGAAATCAGAAAGTCTTCCGAATGGAGGGCTTTCTTTTAGATAGCCCACAACATGAATGGTGTTATCTCCACTATTTCAAGTTTATGCATTTTTCTAAAATAACGGTCAGAGCTGTTTCAAGAAATCTTCCCATCGGAATGATGCCTCTTGATGAAAGTCGTCGGACGATGTGAGCTTTGAGCTTTGCATGCATGCCGGTTTTGCTATACTCCATTGGGCTTGTTGTTCCAGAATGACTGCTGTTATTCGGGTTGCAATATGGATTGATCGAAAAGAAGACAAGGTATGACCCATCTGCCGACAGAAGATGAAACCCCGGTTCCCGGAGAGTTGTTATTGTATACTTCTCCGGATGGCAAAATCCGTCTGGATCTTCGCATCCATGATGAGACGTTGTGGATGACTCAGCAGATGATGGCTGAACTGTTCCAGACAAGTAAACAGAACATCGGGCAGCATGTTGCGAATATCCTGCAAGAAGGTGAGCTTCAAGAGGATGGAACTGTAAAGAATTTCTTTACAGTTCGATTCGAAGGGGAACGACAGGTGAAACGTTCTGTTATCTTCTACAACCTCGATATGATCATTTCTGTCGGTTACCGGGTGAATAGCATACGGGGCACTCAATTTCGCATATGGGCGACCCAGCGCCTGAAGGAATACATGATCAAGGGGTTTGCCATTGATGACGAACGCTTGAAGAACCCGCCGATTCCCGGAACGACACCGTTGCCGGACTATTTTGATGAATTGCTCGAGCGTATTCGGGACATTCGTGCCAGCGAACGGCGCATGTACCTGCGCATCAAGGATGTTTTTGCCATGGCGGCTGACTATGTGCCGTCCGGAAAGGAAACGACGGAGTTTTTCAGCTCGATTCAGAACAAACTGCACTATGCCATTACCGGACACAGTGCTGCGGAATTGATGATGATGCGGGCAGACGCATCAGCGCCCAACATGGGGTTGACCAGCTGGGTTGGAGACCGAATCCATGTCAGTGATGTTACGGTCGCAAAGAACTACCTTAACGAGGAAGAAATCAGCGATTTCAATCGTTTGACCTCCCTGTGCCTGGACTTTGTCGAGGATCAGGCAAAGAACCGCCGTGAGATATTCCTGCATGAGTGGGAAGACAAGCTTAACGAACTGCTTCGTCTCATGGGAAGGCGTGTACTGAAAGGCAAGGGGCAGCGGTCAAAGAAGCAGGCCCAGACGCATGTTCGGGGGCAATACCGGCTCTATGAGGAACGCCGCAGGCTGGAGGCGGAACATCAGGCGGAACAGGATTATGTGAAAGAACTGGAGCAGAATATCAAAAGGCTGGAGAACAAGAAAGGCCGCAAGTAATTTTCAATTCCAGGCCGTTAAAAGCTAGGGGAAGTGTGG
>JAJBVF010000155.1 GCA_020859965.1 Clostridiales bacterium | reverse complement strand
TCCCGGATTTTCTCTGCGCTCACATCCTCGTTGAGCTTGCCGTTTTCCATAAGCGGTTTGCCCAGCTCGTAGTAGCTGAAATCCCCGCCGGTGCCTTCTCTGGCGCTCTTGCCGGTGCCATAGCCCTGAATGACCCGCTTCACACGCTCGGCGGTGATGCTGTCAGCGTAGTCCATCATCTCGATGAGAATGAATTTGCGGTGTCCGCCATCAGCTTTGTTCATGTTGAGGACAGCGTGCGCGGTGGTGCCGGAACCGGCGAAGGAGTCGAGAATGAGCGTTTCCTGATCGCCTGCAATTTGCAAAATGCGTTCAATCAGGCGAGGGGGTTTCGGTGTATCAAAGGTTGCCTGACCATCAAAAATCGCCCTCAATGTTTTAGCAGCTTCATCGGTATGTCCAACTTCGGAATATGGCCAGTAGTTCGTTGGCGGTTTGCCACCGACATTATCCAGATATGTTTTCCTACGAATGCCACCTTTTCCGCCCTTCGTGAAATAGAATTTCGGCCACTGTCCACGATTATAGACCTCTTGTGCTTTTGCTGCCGATATTTCTAACGGTTCAGAAAGTACTATTGCCTGCACACCCTGTCGAATTTCATCGTCAGGAACTCCACAAACGACTGCCCGTTCATGTGCATCATCTAATTCCTTTAGTTCATAGTTACACCACGCACACATAATTTCAAGCATTTGATCTTGACTAAATGTCCAGCATCTTCCGTTAGTCGGATACATCATTTTTCCCGTAAACGGATGTTGAATCGCATAAACCATGCCTTGATGCGTAGCAGCACCTGGTGCAAATGGATTGTCACTTGCCCATGGTTTTACATCATTATCAGGGCTTTTATAAATAGAATCCATCTCGGCTGTGCGGGGCAGTCTGTTCGGCTGCCAATCTGGTTGATTGCTGTATACGAGAAGGTGTTCCACCTCATTGACAATGCCTTTGGAATCGTTACGGGTGGAATAAGTGCGCTGCCAGGAGATGTTGGAGACAAAGCAGTTGGAGCCGAATATCTCATCACAGATCAATTTCAAATTGGCATATTCCGTATCATCAATGCTGATGAAGATCACGCCGTCATCGCTGAGCAGCCTTTGCAGCAGCTTCAGGCGGGGATACATCATACACAGCCACTTGTCGTGGCGGCTCAAGTCCTCTCCCTCTTTGCCGACTGTCTCACCCAACCATTTTACAATGCGGGGATCGTTCACGTTGTCGTTGTATACCCAGCCCTCGTTGCCGGTGTTATAAGGCGGATCAATATAGATGCACTTGATGCGCCCCTCATACTGCGGTAACAGAGATTTCAGCGCAGACAGGTTGTCTCCGTGAATGATCATGTTCTCGCTGCCGTTGTCCTCGGTGTGCATCCCATCGGCGTCATAGCTATATTGCCGTTCCAGCACCCGGTACGGCACTTCCAGGTGGTGATTGACCACCTTGTTTTTTCCAATCCTGTCCAATGTCGGCATGGGGTCTGTCTCCTTATCTGAAAAGCGTTTTCCGCTTTTTTCTTTGGCCGGTTTCCTTATATGATAACACAATAAAAGCCCGTTCTCAATCGGCCAATTCGCATAATTTCAACATTTTCTGCTGTCTCCCCGCAGCCCGTTCTCCTTCGCCCATTGGCTTTGCCTTTGCCTGCGTTCCTTGGAGTATGGCCGGGTGACGTGGATACTGACACGGTGCTTGTCCACCTCAAAATAGGAGCCGCAGATTTCATCTTCCTCGGCGAGCTTGCACAGTACCGGGAAATCGGCAGCCAGGGCGGTCAACTTCCGTATCAGCTTCGGGTCGTTGGTGCGTATCTGCATGGGATCACTGGACTGATTGTAATAAATCTCGGTGTCTCTGTCTCTCTTTGTGAGTTTACTCATATCTGCCTCCTAATTCCGAATGTTTTCGCAAGAGGGCCTTTTTCGGGAAAAATCCCCCGATTGACGAATTGGCGTTTTCAGCGATTTTCAAATAGAAACGGCCTCAGACGGAGAGCTGTACGTCTGGGGCCGTGAAAAACGGTAATTTGCTATTTTTGCCGATTGGCGAATGTGATTTGCTGGTTTTCAGTCTGTTCTCCTGTCAGGACTTGATGAAGTCCCACAGAGTTTCGTTCAGTGCGGCGATCATGCCAATGACCCACCCGGCGGCGAAGGGAAGGACGAAGGCCACAAACCCCACCACCAACATCTGAACGGCCTCCGAGCCGGTGCTGATGCCCATCAGATAACTGAGGACGGCAAGCACGAAGCACAGACCGGAGAAGATGTAGAAGATGGCTCCGGCAAAGCTGGTCAGAAAAAGGCCGAACCACTGCGCCACGGTCACGATCAGCGCTATCGGTATCCTCTGCGGACTTCACATAGCCATAAGGGGCAAAGGAACCGACATATTCTCCCTTGCGCCGTTTGACTTCCAGATTGGTACGGATTTTTACCGAGATGTCCCGGCAGTAGATGTCATTGACGAGATTTTTGAAAGGCAGTGTGATCGCGTCCGATGCGCTCCCCGGCGCGAGGCTGTCATAACAGTCATTGACGGCGATGTAACGGATACCGAGGGACGGGAAAACCTTCTCCAGATAGTTCCCGGCGTCGATATAGTTTCTCGAAAATCGGCTAAGGTCTTTACTGATCGCGCAGTCGATTTTGCCAGAGCGCATATCGGCCAGCATCCGCTGGAAACCGGGGCGATCCATGTTGGTGCCGGTATAACCGTCGTCCTCATCATAAATCTCCACCAGCTCCAGGTCAGAATGACGGCTGATGTATTCCATGCAGATGGCCTTCTGGCTGGTGATGGAATTACTTTCGCCGTTTTCGTTGTCCTCACGGGACAGACGGGCATATATCCCGGTACGATAAATCTTTTCAGGCATCATGCCTACCTCCATTTCTTCATATCGTTTACACGGAAAGGCAGCGCCTGCGCCCGAAAAGCATACAGGAACAAAGCCGCAGAGCATAGCCCCGTGACCTTGTTCCTGTATTTGTTTTGACCCGGTTCTATCTTACTATGAGAGCTTCAGGGTGTAAAGGATGTCACACCCCTGCAAGATATACGCTGTTGACCCGTTCCTCAATCGTCGGCCCTTTCTCCTGAAAGGACAGCTTCACGATCATGCCACCGTCCAGATAGCAGTAGGGGTTTTTGATCTGCCGGATATAATCCCGCAGGCGTTCCTCATGACTGGCATCCGGATTGAGGCAGACCGAATTTCTTTCTACCAGTGACTCCCGGTTCACAGTGCGGGGGTCTGTATCTCTTAACTGTTCCATGGTCTGTACTGCCATCGCATTTCCTCCATCCGTTCTAAAACCATCTACTCCATACCTATGAAAGCACGGCCTGTACTTAGAACTTCATCGGCAGGGAGGTCTTGCGGCTCCCGCCGTTGTAGATGCGGAACACCTGGAACAGATATTTCTTATGGCCGGGCATATTCACGCCCATGGCCTGACCTTCCCGGTAGATGGTCAGTGGGTCATAGCCGCTCAGACGCCGCACCAGCCTCCGGCGGTTGTACTCATCATGGTAGATGGAGACGAATTTAATCACGCTCTGGACAATCTCGCCGCGCATGG
>JAJBVF010000165.1 GCA_020859965.1 Clostridiales bacterium | reverse complement strand
GTACACATAATACAAAGCTCGGGACAGCAACGCCGATCGTCGCAATCACCATAGACACGCCGTCTGAAAGATGCCCGCGCCGGACGGCGGCAGTCACCCCAAGCGGTATGCCTATCACAAGAGAAAAAAGTACCGCCCAGACGCCCACTTTTGCGGACACCGGCGCTCCATTGGAAATCAGATCGTTCACCGAATAATTCAGCTTCGAAAAAGAAACGCCCAGATTTCCGTGAAGAAGATTGTTCAGATAGGTCACATATTGGACGGGAAGCGGATCATTCAGGCCATACATATCTTCGATCTGCTCCAGAACCGCCTCCGAAGTCTTCCTGTATTCCTCGGAGCTGAACGGTCCGCCTGGAATCGCGTGAAGCAGGAAAAAAGTCAGTGTGATCAGCATAAACAAGGACAGAAAGCCTGCGATCACTCGTTTCACAATATAACGCAGCATATGTATTTCCACCTTCCATAATTATAGAGCAAAAGCAAAAAAGGGTGCACTACTCTCTTCAGATGCACCCTCGCTGTCTTCTGTTGTTTATTCTAGCCCACAATATATTTTATGTCAATATTTTCTTTACTGTAAAAGCGTCGTCAATAGCCAGACTTGTGCCATGCTTGCATGGCTAAAAGCATGGATATCAGACGACCAAACCGGTTCTTGTTATTTACATGAAAATAGTATATGATGGGTTGCGAATAAAATCAGAGATACAGGGGGATTTCTTATGAAGACAGAATCCACGGCACCTCCACAGCTTCGCCCTTCGCGAAGCGAATCTTCATGGGCGAAGCGTTCTGCCGCCGAGAGCAGCGAGGGGACATTATCACTAAGAGATACCGTCATCAAAATAGATCTGTCCGCCATAGCAGAAAATATGGTCAATATCCGCCAGCTGGTCGGTCCGGATGTCGCGGTCGCTGCCGTAGTAAAAGCAAACGCCTATGGACACGGAGCTCTCGCAGTCGCTCCGACTCTGCTTGAAAGCGGAGCTTCCATGCTCGCAGTGGCCACGCTTGGAGAAGCGCTGGAGCTGCGTGATCATTTTCCTGACTGTCCTCTTCTTGTGATGGGACTGGTGCCGGACGCTGCCCTTTCTCTTGCTGCCGCACGGAAGATTACACTGACAATAGATTCCCTCCATCAGGCCCGGCTGCTGAATGAGGCGGCAAAAAAGCTTGGACATCCGGCTCTCATCCATATAAAGATCGACACCGGTTTTCACCGCATCGGTTTCCCCTGCAATGAGGATGGTCTGAGAGATATCAATGCGATAAAAGATCTGCCTTGGCTGCAGACCGAAGGGATTTTTTCCCATCTGGCGCTTCTGGACGACGCATCCAACCGGCTCCAGTATGAAAAGTTTTGCCAGATAGTAAAAAGGCTGGAAGAAAATGGATTTTCCTTCCGCTATCGGCATCTGGCTGACAGCATTGCCCTGGTAGACTATCCCGAATACCGCATGGACATGGTGCGGGCGGGCGCTCTGATCTACGGATTAAGAGGCTTTCACAAAGGATATGTCTCTGTCCGGCAGGCACTCACCTTCGAGACAAAGATCTGTCATATCACATCCATCCAGAAAGGCGAAGGGGTAAGCTATGATTATACCTGGAAAGCGCCGTATGACACGAAAGTCGGCACACTTCCCTTTGGCTATGCGGACGGCTATCCACGCAATCTGCGCGGAAAAGGTGTGGTAAGCATCCGCGGCGTACGCTGTCCGCTCGTAGGCGTCCTGTGCATGGACCAGTGTATGGTAGATCTGCATGACGTTCCGGACGCCGAAATCGGCGACATCGCAATCATCTACGGAGACGGTTCCGATGCAGCTCCTGATATTCAGGAAATCAGCACTCTGGCAGGAACAAACAAAAATGAAATTGTGGCAAGATTGTCTGCGCGCCCGCAAAGATTCTATTATAAAAGTGTCATCGATCGCTAATCTGCGGAAAAACGGCAGTATTTGACAGCAAATCAGAAGACCGCTGACAAAAAGCATTTTAATGACTGTATCACTGGCATCCGAAACAGTCCGGAAGGAGTTTACAGAAATGGTTAAAGAACAATTACAGCAGGAAATCGACTCTCTCTATCCCTCTCTCTGTGATCTGCGTCATACGCTTCACCGGCATCCGGAAGCGGGAACGCAGGAATTTGAGACAGGCCGGCTCATCATCGGCTGCCTGAAGCAATGGGGTATTCCGTTCCAGATGATTGCAGATACCGGCATCCTCGCCTGGCTCACCGGGGAAGCGCCTGCCGCATCAGAAACCACCGGCAATGTGGTCGGACTGCGTGCAGATATCGACGCGCTTCCGATTGAGGAAGCGCCGGATCATGACTGGCGCTCTGAAAATCCCGGTATGATGCATGCCTGCGGACATGACGCTCACACGACGATTCAGCTCGGCACGGCCCGTCTTTTGCAGCTTCACCAAAAAGAGTGGGCCGGAACCGTAAAGTTTTTCTTTCAGCCCGCGGAGGAAACGATTGGCGGCGCAGAGCGCATGGTACAGGAAGGCTGTATGAAAAATCCGGCCGTAGATTACGTAGCCGGACTTCATGTTATGCCGGAATACCACACCGGTGAGGTTCAAATGAAATATGGAAAGCTGAACGCCGCCAGCGATGATGTTCTGATCGACGTCTACGGGAAGGGCGCGCACGGTGCATATCCGGAAAAAGGAATCGACGCCATTCTGATTGCTTCACACCTCGTACTCTCTCTTCAGTCATTTGTAAGCCGCAGTCTTTCTCCTCTGGAGAGCGCCGTACTCTCTTTTGGCACGATAAATGGCGGAAGCGCACAAAATGTCATCTGCGACCATGTGCTCCTGCACGGAACACTGCGCACCACAGATCCCCAGACCAGAGAGCAGGCGAAATATTACATCCGTACACAGGCGAAATCAATCGCGGCAGCCTACGGCGGGGATTCCAAAGTCCGGTTTGTCTCCGGGTATGACGCCCTGATCAACGACGACGAGCTGGTAGACCTCGCCGCTGACACGGCAGCCGGCCTGCTCGGCAAAGAGCACATTCACTGGAAAGCAGCGCCAAGCCTCGGAGTGGAGGATTTCTCCTTTTTCCAGGAGAGTGCAAAGGCCGGTGTATTCTATCATCTTGGCTGCACTGCCCTTGACCAGAAAGAAATCTATCCGCTTCACACCGCGCGTTTTCAGGTTGACGACGCCTGCCTGAAGACCGGCGTCCTGCTTCAGTATTCACTGACGCGGCGCCTGCTAAACTATCATCCGGAAAACACATGAGGCTTTAATTCAGATTTTCCTGTTTTTGCCGCTCCCGTATCTGTGTGCTGCTGATTCCCTGCGTGTATGGGAAAAACTCCATGGTTGATCCGCGTTTCTTCAACTCCTCCCACACATCGTTCCAGTGATTCGCGTGGTCGTCTCCGGAAAAATGACAGTCATAGTGCAGTTGCTCCCAGGCGTCCAGCTTATCGGTGTTGGAAAAGTCAACCGGCACGACCTCATCTATCACGCGAAGCGCTTCCAGGATACGGGCGCGGTCTTCATAAGAAATAACCGGCTTCCGCTTCTTATAAAATTCCACAAGTTCATCCGTCAGCACACCCACGATC
>JAJBVF010000340.1 GCA_020859965.1 Clostridiales bacterium | reverse complement strand
CAATGGTGTGCGTCTCTCCACGCGTATTTTCGCCGGACCCCATTATTCTCAGGCAAATTTGTGTGGTCGGGATTCCGGCTGCGATTCAAAATCTGCTGAATGTGACCGGAATGACGGTGCTGAATAACTTTACGGCGTCATATGGTTCTGACGCGGTTGCCGCAATGGGCATCTCGCACAAAATAAACATGGTTCCGATGTACATTGCAATGGGCATTTCGCAGGGCATCATGCCGTTGGTGGGATATAATTACGCAAGCGGAAACCGTGACCGGATGAAAAAAGCGGTTTTGTTTACCGCGAAAATAAGCGTCGCGTTTATTGTTTTGGCGTCAGTCGCTTATTTTGCGGGTTCAAGGGGACTGATCGGGTGGTTTATGAAAAACGAAGCGGTAATCGCTTACGGCAGCCGTTTTTTGCGGGGAATGTGCATCGGCCTTGTGTTCCTGACGATAGATTTTCTTGCGGTTGGCGTATTTCAGGCTTGCGGCGTGGGAACATCATCCCTGATTTTTGCAATCTTGAGGAAGGTCGTTCTGGAAATTCCGGCACTGTTTATTCTGAATAAGCTGTATCCCGCTCTATGGGCTTGCTTACGCCCAAACAGCAGCGGAGTTTGTTCTCGCTGTCGCTGCCATTGTGCTGCTGCGGAGGATGTTTCGAGGGGATGCACCGCAGAAGGTGCGAGAGGAAGCATAAAAGCAGCAGGGATGGCTTGAAGCACACCATTGCCGGGAAAAACACAGGAACATCAAAACCAGGGGCGCTCGGATGAGCGCCCCTGGTTTTGTCGTGTCCTGCGTATATTGTCGATTTTTGCTTGAAAGGCAGAGGAATTTATGGTAAACTGAATAAGCTCCGGCTTTTGGGACGGAGCGGGGGCGCTGTAACTTGCGGCGGCGGTTGGCTACACTTCCGAAAGGAGGTGTTGTCTATGAAGCGTTTGACATTGACGATTCAGTTTGACAAATTTACTGTCACGATTGTAATCAGGAAACGCTGAAACCGCCACTGATTCCAGCAGTAGCGGTTTCAATTCTTTGAAATCCTGCTTTTGAGGGTCAACCGCTTGCCGCAGCGTCCTCTTTGTGCTTATATTATAGCCAAACTTGACGCGATTGTCAAGTCGTGATTGTCAAAAGGAAACTTGCGGAAATTGAAAACCAGGGGCGCTCGGATGAGTGCCCCTGGTTTTGTCGTGTCCTGCGTATATTGTCGATTTTTGCTTGAAAGGCGGCGGGATTTATGGTAAACTGAATATGCTCCGGCTTTTGGGACGGAGCGGGGACGCTGTAACTTGCGGCGGCGGTTGGCTACACTTCCGAAAGGAGGTGTTGTCTATGAAGCGTTTGACTTTAACGATTCAGTTTGACAAATTTACTGTCACGATTGTAATCAAAAAACGCTGAAACCGCCACTGAGCCAGAGTGGCGGTTTCGATTTCAGAAACCTAAACTTTGAGTCAACCGCTTGCCGCAGCGTCCTCTTTGTGTTTATATTATAGTTAAATTTGCGAAGAATGTCAACAGGAAAAATGCGGAACAGGGATGCTCATCGGGGCATCCCTGTTTTTTGCATTTGAAATATGCTGAAACCTGTGCTATACTCTGAAACCACGCAAAAAAAACAGGGGTGCTCTTTCGAGCGCCCCTGAACCGTTTATATATCAGCAAATATAGCGGGTTTTTGTGGTTAGTGCGGACTGAATTACTTCAGTGCGCTGCTGGACCAGAGATACACAGTCTCAACGGTGTGGTTGCTGCTGGACTTGTAGATAACAAACAACTGCGTTGTTGCGCCGTCGCGGGTCGTACCGGTCAGGTCGTAGCCGTCGTCGCAGCTTACGAAGGTGTTGCCGTTACCGTAGTGGTAATAGACCTCGCAGCCGTCCGTCAGCGTGATGGACTCCTCATCGCCGTCTGTGGTGATGAAGGACAGGGTCGGATCGCTGAAGTCGATGTCCGTGCCGTCCGCGATCTCGAACTTGCCATACTTCGTGTCGGTGCTGTCGTCGGAGTACTCGACCTCGGTGAAGTCGGTGATCCAGCCGGTGCTGCCATCCTCAGAGTAGGTGACAAGCGTTCTGGAACCGAGCGCCAGATCGTCATCCTCAGAGTAGACGGTGGTCTTTGCGCCGTTCAACACGACATCGTAGGTGTAGTAGGTCTCACCAACGGAGCTGTCATAGCCGGAGCCTTCGGTTCCGCTTCTGGTCAGCAGGAAGATGATATCGTCATCGTCGTCGCCGGTGGTGCTGTAGTCACGCAGGTCAACATAGACCGCAACTGCATAGCCGCTGCTGTTCCTGATGAGCGCGTAAGCCAGAACCTCATCGCCAAGATTGGTGTAGGTCGGCAGCTTGCTCAGGCCGCTGTAGACCTTGTAGGTGCTGGTCTTGGTGCGCAGGATGAACACGGTGTTGCTGTCCGCCTTTGCGGAGGTCACGTCGTCGTCATTGATGTCAGACGCGGTGATGTCGCCGCTGGAGATGATGGTGGACTGGCTGCTTCTCAGGCGGTTGTTGTTCAGCGTGCCGGCAATGGTGGAATAAGAGCTGCTGACGGTATCGAAGTCATAGTAACCGCTGCTGTCAGAATTGTTGGAACGCTTCAGCCACTGGTTCACTTCGCCGTCCTGCAGGACGTCAGAGCTGTCGTCATCCGCATACACGGTGGCTCTGGTGCCTTCCTGCGTGACATAACGAACCTCATACTCGGACTCGCCCCAAGAGGTGGATTCCTCAGTCTCAATGACAAAGACATAGTTGGAAGCGGAGGAGTTGGTGGAGGTGTCGCCGTCAGACCAGACCGCGTTGCCGTACTGGTCGAGGTACAAGGTCAGGTCGTTGTCGTTCTCGCCGAAGATAGCCTCATAGCCGTCGCCATTTTCGTTGCTGATTTTAACATCATCGGTGTAGTAAACGCCGCGACCGATAGGATAGCTGGTGCCGTCCACAGTCACGCGGGCATTGTTGCCGGTGCTGTAAGAGGAGTAATAGCCTTCCACGCTGCTGGTCGCATAGATGTACAGAACATCCTCGTCGCCGCCCTCAGCCACAACATAGGTGACGATGTCGTCCTTGGCAATGCTGCCGGAAACCTTTACTGTTGCGGAATCGGGATCGTCGCTGTCGTATTCCATGTTGGAGACAGAAGCGCCGCCGCCCGCGGGCTTCACGGTGTAGCTGGTAACAGTGCCGGAGGTGCTGGCCTTGGTCACTTCGCCAACGGTGTACTCGATTACAACGATGTCGGTGATCACGTCGTCGTTGTCAGGATCGTTCGCAAAGAACTCGATGACGCTGCCGTTCTGGTTGGTGCCGAGTGCTTCGATCACTTCAGCCAGCGTGTCGCTGCTGGAGGACAGGGATTCCGCATCCTGCTCCACGCCGTTGATGTAATAGAAGTCCAGAATAATGGTTCCGGTGCGGTCAGTGGAGTTGTTGATGGAATAGATGTTGGTCTTGTCAGTTTCGGCATCGTAAAGCTTGAACTTGTAGCCGCTCAGCGCGGAAGCAATAGGGGAAGCATTGTTACGGCCCGTGAGGATGACGTCCGCGCTCTCGGAAACGGTGATGTCAATATCCACATCGTCGATGTTGTAATAC
>JAJBVF010000484.1 GCA_020859965.1 Clostridiales bacterium | reverse complement strand
GTCTGCATCTTCGGAGACGCCTCACGGTCTCCTCCATACGCAATCCCATTGCCGCTGAAATTATAATCACTCGGGCGGTCGTCAAAATCCCCGCCGTACGCCTCAAACAGATTGCCATACCGGTCCTTTTTCGTGATCGACTGGTCGATATAATCCCAGATAAATCCGCCCTGATACAGCGGTTCCTCCTCGGTCATATCCGTATATTTCTGCATCGCGCCGCAGGAATTCCCCATCGCGTGCATATACTCACAGCAGATAAACGGCTTGCTGCGATCCTTCTGCAAAAACTCGCGGATCTTTGCCGCCGGGGTATACATCTGGCTCTCCATATCGCTCGTGTCATTGTAGCGTCTGTCCCAGAAAATCCCCTCGTAATGAACCAGCCGCGTGGAATCCAGGCGCCGGAAAAGCTGTGACATCTCATGAATCACACTGCCGCCATAGGACTCATTTCCGCAGGACCAGATCAGAATGGACGGATGATTTTTGTCGCGCTGTACCATGGAATTGGCACGGTCCAGCAGCGCTCCTTCCCATTCCTCGTGGTCGCGCGGTACGATATAATCCACCCCCACAGCCTTCTGAAGATAAGCCGCCCAGGTCCCGTGCGTCTCCATATTTGCCTCATCGATCATATACAGACCATACCGGTCGCACAGCTCATACAGAAAAGAATGATTCGGATAATGGCTGGTGCGGATCGCATTGATATTATTTTGCTTCATGGTAATAATATCCTGCTCCGTCTCCTCATAAGTCACCGCACGCCCGTATCTGGAACTGAAATCATGGCGGTTCACACCCTTGAACACGATCCGCTTCCCGTTCAGGTGCATCATGTGATCTTTCATCTCAAAGCGCCGGAAGCCGACCGGCTGGCGGATCACCTCCACCACCTCGCCGCTCTCATCCATCAGTTCAATCCAGAGCATGTAAAGCTTCGGATGCTCTGCACTCCACAGCTGCGGCGCAGAAATATGCATACTTAATTCCAGATCAGAATCCCGCACAGAGAACACACCCGTTTTCGGCTCAGATTCCATATCGCATACAACAGTCGCACACGCTTCCGCGACCGGCGTTCCCTCTTCCTCCAGACGCAGACGCACACTTCCGCTGCCCCACGTTTTCAAACGCACCTGCAGATCCGCATCCTGATACGCATCATCCAGAAGGGTGCGCACACAAATATCCTGCGCATGCACCTTCGGAACCGCGTACAGATAGACGTCACGGTAAATACCGGAGAACCGGAAGAAATCCTGATCCTCGCACCAGCTGCCTGAGGTCCACCTGAACACCTGCGCGGCAAGCTTATTTTCGCCCTCAACCAGATATCCGGTCAGTTCAAATTCCGAGGGAGTAAAGCTATCCTCGCTGTAGCCCAGATATACGCCGTTCAGCCAGACGGCAAGCCCGCTCTCCGCTCCCTGAAAGGATATAAACACACGCTTTCCATTCATTTTGGGAGGCAGCGTAAAATATTTCACATAGCTCCCCACCGGATTGAACCGCTCTGGCACCGCACCAGAAACATCTCCGGCACCCATCTCATGCGCAGCGTTTTCTCCAGAAGCCGCGCAGGCTGCCGCCGATGCAGAGCAGGGCGGCGCTATATTCTCATGACCATCCCACGGGTACTGCGTATTGACATACTGTGGTAATCCATACCCTTCCATCTGCATATGTGCCGGTACGCGGATATCATCCCAGCTCTTACAGTCGCAGGGTGCTGTCACAATGTCTCCGTTCTTATTTGCAGTCTGATCCTCTGCATCTTTTTCCGGCGAATCCGCGTGCCAGAAATCTTTGATAGAATTCTCATAGTTATTCGCATATGAGAATTTCCAGAATCCGTTCAGAGAGTACACCAGACTGCTCTCATTGGATACTGCCTCCTCTTTTGAGGCAAAAAAAGCATGATCCGAATGTGCCTCCAGTCTGTTTTCGCAAAAAAAACGTGGGTCTTTCACTTTGTTGTAATCAAATCCTGCCATCAAAAGCCTCCCCTAAATCTCTCTTTTTCGTATTGCTCCGCCATAAAATGTCTTCTGTATTGAAGCTGAATATTACGATTATTGTACAAAACGCAGTCTGCTTCGTCAAGCAGAAACACCGGTCATACCATTTATGAACTGCTTCTGCAAAACGAAAAAAACGATCATCGTAGGAACAGAGCAGAATATAACAGCCATCATCAGTACGCCGTAATCAATATTGTAGCCGCTGGAAAGGTTCGCGATCAGCATCGGCATTGTCTGCGCATCCATCGAAGTAAAAATCACTTTTGGCCAAAGATAGGAATTCCATGTATTCATGAACATGATAACGCCCGCGGCCGCAAACGTAGATTTCATCATCGGCATGTACATGTGGAAATAAATCCCCAGCTCGCTAAGACCATCCATGCGGGCCGCCTCCATCGTCTCTGGCGGAAAGTTTCTTGAATTCTGCCGGAAGAACATGACAAGGAAGGGCGTCGAAACGGACGGAAGAATAAATCCCCATACGCTGTTAAGGAATCCGACCGACGCCATCATCTTAAATAATGGAATCATGGTCGCCACACCTGGAATCATCATAGCAAGCAAAAGGATCGAAAACAGAAGATCCTTACCCTTGGTATAGTAAAGTTCAAAACCAAAACCTGCAAGCGAACAGATCAGAAGCGCGATCACCGTCTGCACAACCGTATAAAACAGGGAATTGCTCATAGCTCCCCATAAATTCTGCTGTGTAATCAGCTTTTTTAAATTTTCCAGAAAACAGGTACCTGGAATAATTCTGCCGCGCGCCACATCCAGAGAAGTGTTTGTGGCTGCCGAGATCATCCAGTAAAACGGGAAAACAGAAATGAGCGACACAATCGTCAAAAATATGTATGTCGGAATCAGTCTGCGCTGAATCTTGGATTTATTCTTTTTCTCAGTCACGCTTATCACCTGCTTTCATTTGGATCATGGACAGAATCGCCACCAGAATAAATATAAAAAATGACATAGCCGAAGCATATCCAAAATTCGCCACACCGCTGCCAAACGCATTGTTGTAAATGTAGTGCGAGATACTGATCGTACTAAACGCGGGACCGCCGTTTGTCAGGTTGACAGACTCATCAAACAGCTGCAGCGTGCCATTGATTGACAGAATTGCTGTCATAACAATAGTTGGCTTCAGAAGCGGTACCGTAATTCTCCAGAAAGTCTTCCAGGAGCCTGCGCCATCAATCCTTGCCGCTTCATATACCGAATCCTCAATCGTCTGCAGGCCAGCCAGAAAAAACACCATATTGTACCCGGTCCATCTCCAGATCAGCGCAACAATAATGACCACTTTCGCACTGCCGGAATTTCCAAGGAAATTGACCCCGGTCTCCAGAATGTGAAGATTCACAAGTACTTTATTGATCAATCCCTCTGTTGCGAACAAGGATCTGAAAATAACAGAATAAGAAACCAGTGACATCGCACAGGGAAGAAAAATACAGGTACGGAAAACTCCTTTGAATCTGAGGTCTTTATTATTCAGAAGCTGAGCCAGCAACAGAGCCAAAAGCAGCATGACCGGTACCTGAAAAATCAGATAGAAAAAGGTATTTCTCACAG
>JAJBVF010000439.1 GCA_020859965.1 Clostridiales bacterium | reverse complement strand
CATACAGCAACCGAGCGCATACAACACCTTTTTATTTTCGTAAGCAGCCGCTGCTGCCGGAAGCTCCGAAATCGTGAGCGTTCCGAGCTCATGCCAGACACCGAAAACACCCATCAGCATGACCAGACCGCCAAGCACCGCTACCGCCAGATAGGTGTCCGCGGCGCGAAGCGCACCATTGTTTTCCTCATGCGCCACCCATACATAGGATGTAAAAGACATCATTTCAAAAAAGATAAAGGTCGTATACAGATCCGCCGACAAAAATACGCCCATCGTCGCTCCCAGTGTCAGCAGAAAGAATACATAAAACCGTGCGGTATTGTGATGTCCCGCAAAATATTCCGGGCACAGAAGCGCCGTCATCATCCACATCAGCCCCGCAATCAGGCAGTAGACCATCCGAAAGCCATCCAGTGTAAAGGAAAGTCCGAATCCGCAGATCTCAGGAACAACAAAGGACAACGCAGCCCCTTCTCCCACTTTCCCGACGCAGCTGACAAACAAGAGAAGCATCAGTAAAAACTCCACTACTGCCGTAATATCTGCCGCCAGAGCGCTTCCCACAGGAAAAGCAGCCGATTTGTGATTCCCAGCGTTGTAATTGGGGGCTTTCTGATCCGCCCCTCGCAGACGCCAGGCCAGTCCTCCGCCAATCATAGGAAGAAAAACAAGCACAGCCAGAATACCATTTCCACTCATTTTCGTCCTCCTTCCTAATGAATCGCTGCCGCGATTGAACTGAAATAATCAATCATAGGACCGGGATGCAATCCGATGCAGACCATCGCGATCACGAAAATACACAAAGGCAAAAACATCATCCATCCTGGGTCACGAACCTCGTCATACGGCACGATTTTGTGTTCCTCTTTGTTCTCCGCACTCTTTTCCGCCTCAGCCGTGGTTCCTGTTCCTGCAGCAAAGGACTTTCCTACAGCCGGCGCAGGATTTATAAATGCCCGCACACTGATGGTCATCATATAGATTGCCGTAAGAAGCGCCGAAATCATCAAAGCTACGATCCCAACAATTGCCAGCGGATGTGTGCTGTCAAGCGCCGCTTTTACCAGGTTCCATTTGCTGACGAACCCGCACAGCCCGGGCACGCCCATCAAAGCCAGTCCGGAAACTGTGAAAATGCCAAATACCTTCGGCATTTTTTTGCCGAGCCCATCCAGCTGGAAAATATACTCTCTGCCGCTCTGGCAGATGACAGCTCCGGCGAAGAAGAACGAGCAGATCTTGATCACCGCATGGCAGATCATATGGCAGAGTGCACCGACCAGACCGAGCGGCGACATCAATGCCACGCCAAAAAGGATGTATGAAAGGTTGCTGACAGTAGACCACGCCAGACGCCGTTTCAGATGCGTTTCCTTCAACGCGCGGCTGCAGCCGTAGACGATTGTAAATACAATCGGAATCAGCACCACCGTCTGTGCCCAGGTACCGCGCAGGAACTCCGTCCCAAAGCTATAGTAAGTGATACGCATCGTCGCAAAGGCACCGGCTTTAACCACCGCCACCGCATGCAGCAAAGCCGTCACCGGAGTCGGTGCGACGCCGGCCTGCGGCAGCCATCCGGAAAACGGCCACATCGCAGCCTTTACGCTGAAGCCAAAGAAGCAGAACACGTAAATCAGCAAAAGCAGATTGGTACGGTCTCCGATCTTTGCCAGATCCAGCACGCCGCCTGCCGTAAAATCAGCCGATGTACCATAGATCAGAATAAAAATCACACCGATAAAGGCAAACGCAGCCCCGCCGAGCGAGTAATACAGATAATTCCGCCCTGCCAGGATCGCCTCTCTGGTCAGCGTGTGAATAACCAACGGCAGTGTCACAAGCGTCAGCAGCTCGTAAAAGCAATACATGGTCACGATATCCTCGGCGAGAGCAATTCCCATCGTAATGCCAAAGGTAATCGTATAAAACATAAAGAAAAACTTTTCATGTTCCTCGTGCCGCATATATTCAAACGCATACAGCGTCGCCAATGGCCAGAGAACAGAGATCAGGGCGACAAACACACTGCCCAGGTCATCGATATGAAAGCTCAGCGTCAGGTCACTGGTAAAGCGGAACAGAACAAACGCATTCTCCGGCCGGTTCAGGAGAATCGCCAGAGCGAGGACGGAATTCACAAGCACAATGCATTCCGTATAAACCATCATCTGTGTCCTGCTGCGAAAAGGAAGCACGGGGATCAATGCCCCGCCTATGATCGGAAGCAGTACAACAACCGCCAGTATTGTGGCATTCATCTTCACTCCTCCTCTCTACAGCACAGATGCAGCAATTCCACTTACAAAACGGATCAGCGGGTTCGGGAACACGCCCAGTACAACCGCCAGCGCTGCAAACACAGCCAAAGGGATCAGCATCTGAAGGGATTCCTGCCACGGTTCGTCCCCGGCTGCGGCATGGGAATCTTCAGCATGCCCTGCCGCCTTACTCGTTGCATTCGAATCCGGTGCATGTTCCGTCGATGCTGCTGCCCCATTCGCCTCTGCCGCATGTTCCGCCGATGCTGCCGAATCATGTACGTTTAATACTGCCCCTTCCTTTTTCTTCGGAAAAAATCCGTTCGTCACGATTGGAAGCAGATATCCGGCTGTCAGAAGCGCACTAAGCAGGAGTACAGCCGGTCCCACCCAGCTGAAAACTCCGATGTCAGCTTCCAGCGCGCCCTGTGCCAGATACCATTTACTGATAAATCCGCTTGTCGGCGGGATTCCGATCAGTGCGAGAGAAGCGAAGGTATAGCACCAAAGCGTTTTCGGCATTTTTTTGCCAATTCCTTCCAGCTGATCGATTCTGGAATATCCTGCGCGGAAAATAAAGGTTCCGGCGGTCAGGAACAATGCACATTTGATAAACGCATGGAAGACAACATGCAGCAACGCACCTTCCATCGCAGTCTGGGAAAGCACGGACAAACCAAACATAATGTAGGACACCTGGCTGACGGTGGAATAGGCAAGCCTCTTTTTAAACACCTGCTCCCGAAACGCAAGCATGGAGCCCATAAATACCGTAAGCAGTGCGAGAGTCATCCAGGCCGTCTGTACCCAGGTGCCGCGCACATAATCCGCTCCCACGACATAATAAACAACACGGACAACTGAAAGCACACCAGCTTTCGCGATGATACCGGAAAGCACAGCCGATGCAGGCGCAGGCGCCACCGGATGAGCCGCCGGAAGCCATGCGTGCAGCGGGAACATACCGGCTTTCGCGCCAAAACCGAGAATCATCACAAATACTGCCGCCAGAAGAAGTCCGGTGTGACCCTCGGCAAGCGCCAGATTCAATGTTCCCCCTGCCGTAAAGGTAAGGGAATCGCAATATTTATATAAGAAGAAAATTCCAAAAAGGCCCATATACGCGCCGCACATGGAGTAAAACAGATACTTCAGCGCTGCCATAATAGACTCGCGTGTGCCGCTGTGCAGTACCATAGGCATAGAAGTCAGAGTCATCAGCTCATAGAACAGGTAGAGCGTGATCAGATTTCCCGAAAAGCAGAGCGCCACCAGCACTCCATATACGATCAGGTAAAATCCGAAAAACCGCCGTTCTTTTCCTTCATGTTCCATATATGTAAAGG